>DATHZU010000194.1:0-2716 GCA_035458445.1 Thermohalobaculum sp.
GCGGGCATTTCCCTCGTGACGCCCTCATATAGCGGGCGGGCGGATATTGTAACGGGTCCAATGCCGCCATTCCGGCGTATTAACCCGATTGTAGCATCGCGGCCATATCGCCGGAATACACTGCCGCAGCACACCGGCCAGCCAAGAAACACCCCTGCCCTATGCCTGAGTTTGTGGTATTGCCGGGCGACAGATACAACTGATGCCGTGGTGGGCGGGTCTTGGGTAACGCATGAGCACGAATTTGGGATTGACGGAATTGCGTGGTGCGATGCGCCATTGCCGCCGGCATTTTGTTTCGGTCGCGATTTTCAGCATCTTCGTCAACCTGCTGATGCTGACCGGCCCGCTGTTCATGCTGCAGATCTACGACCGGGTG
Source organism: Thermohalobaculum sp. (assembly GCA_035458445.1). Classification (GTDB taxonomy): domain Bacteria; phylum Pseudomonadota; class Alphaproteobacteria; order Rhodobacterales; family Rhodobacteraceae; genus Thermohalobaculum. Next base: position 380 of record DATHZU010000194.1, read on the forward strand.
CTGAGCAGCCGGTCCGAGGAGACCCTGGTCGCGCTGCTGATTCTGGTCACCGGCCTCTTCGCGATGATGGGCCTGCTGGAATTCGTGCGCGGCCGGGTGCTGGCCCGCGCCGGCGCCCGTTTCCAGAGCCTGCTCGACGACCGGGTAATGACCGCGGTGCTGCGCCGGTCGGTGGTGCCGCACGAACGTGCCCGCCCGAACAGCGCGGCGCGCGACCTCGATGCGGTGCGCCAGCTGCTGTCGGGCCCGGCGCCCTTCGCGTTGTTCGACGTTCCCTGGACGCCGATCTTCATCGCCGTGATCTTCGTGTTCCACCCGGTGCTGGGCTGGCTCTCGATCGCCGGCGCGGTGGTGCTGATCTCGCTGACCCTGATCAACCAGATCCGCTCGCGCGAGCCCTCGGCCGAGGCCCAGCGCGTCACCGGCGAGGCCGAGAACCTGGGCGAGGCGCTGCGCCAGAACGCCGAGGCGGTGCAGGGGCTGGGCATGCGTGCCGCCGGGCTGGGGCGCTGGAACAGGCTGCGCCAGCAGGCGCTGGCTCAACAGATCCTGGCCTCGGACCGCACCGCCGCCTATGGCGCGGCGTCGAAGTCGCTGCGCTTCTACCTGCAGTCTCTGATGCTGGCGGTCGGCGCCTGGCTGGTGCTGCAGCAGGAGATCTCGGCCGGCATGATGATCGCCGGTTCGATCCTGCTCGGCCGGGCGCTGGCGCCGGTGGAGCAGGCCATCGGCCAGTGGAGCCTGGGCCAGCGCGCCGCGCGCGGCTGGTCGGCGCTGGGGGAGCTGCTGCAGAAGACGCCGCCCGAGATCGACAAGACGGCGCTGCCGGCGCCCAAGGGCTTCGTCGAGGTCAAGGGCGTCTCGGCGGTCACGCCGGGCGACAACCTGCCGGTGCTGCGCAACGTGACCTTCAGGATCGAACCCGGCAAGGCGCTGGGGGTCATCGGCCCCTCCGGCGCCGGAAAGACCACGCTGGCCAAGATCCTGACCGGCATCTGGCGTCCGGCGGCGGGAAAGGTGCGTTTCGACGGCGCGGCGCTGGACCAGTGGCCCGAGGACGAGATCGGCCGCCAGATCGGCTATCTGCCACAGGAAATCGGGCTGATGAGCGGCACGGTGGCCGAGAACATCTCGCGGATGGATGCCGAGCGCGATGACGCCGCGGTCGTCGCCGCAGCCAAGCTGGCCGGGGCGCACGAGCTGCTGCTGACCCTGCCGCAGGGCTACGACACCCAGATCGGCGCCGGGGGCCAGCGCCTGTCCGGCGGCCAGCGCCAGCGGGTGGCGCTGGCGCGCGCGCTCTACCGCGACCCGCCGGTGCTGATCCTGGACGAGCCCAACGCCAATCTGGACGCGCCGGGCGAGCAGGCGCTGGTGGATTCGATCCGCGAGGCCAAGGCGCGCGGGCGCACCGTCATCGTGATGGCGCACCGGCCGAGCGCGATCGCCGCCTGCGACCTGCCGCTGATGCTGGATAAGGGGCTGCAGATCGATTTCGGCCCGCGCGACGAGGTGCTGAAGAAGCGCACCCGCAACTATCCGCAGATCGTCGGCAACATGCCCCCCGGCGCCGGAATCTCGGTCGCCATCAGCGGAGACAAGTCATGAGCGCCGCCCCTGCGGCCGATGGCTGGGGCGCGCGCGGGTTGATCCGCTTCGGCCTGTTCTGCGTGCTGGTCCTGGCCGGGGGCCTGGGCGGCTGGGGCGCCACCGCCAAACTGAAGGGCGCGGTGATCTCGAGCGGCCATCTGCGGGTCGAGAGCCAGCGCCAGGTGGTGCAGCACCTGGACGGCGGCGTGGTCGGCGACATCCTGGTGCGCGAGGGCGACCTGGTCGATGCGGGCGAGATCCTGATCCAGCTCGACGGCACCGCGATGCGCTCGGAACTGGCGGTGCTGGAGAGCCAGCTCTACGAGGTGATGGCGCGGCGCGGGCGGCTGGAGGCCGAGCAGCTCGGCCGGCCGGCAATCAGCTTCGACCCAGCCCTGGCCGCCGCCGCTGCGGCCAGCCCGGAGGTGAAGTCGCTGATCGACGGCCAGCAATCGCTGTTCGAGGCCCGCGAAAGCACCATGGCGCGCGAGATCGAGGTGATGGAGGAGCGTCAGGCGCAGATCAGCGAGCAGATCGCCGGCTCGGAATCGCAGATCGCCTCGCTGGGGCGCCAGAGCGAACTGATCGAGGAGGAGCTGGTCGGCCAGCGCAAGCTGTTGAAACAGGGCCTGGCCCAGTCCAGCCGGGTGCTGGCGCTGGAGCGCGAGGCCGCCCGGCTGGAAGGCGAGCGTGGCCAGATGGTCGCCCGGACGGCGCAGCTGAAGGGCCAGATATCCGAGATCGAGA
>DATHZU010000195.1:0-6070 GCA_035458445.1 Thermohalobaculum sp.
AGCGAATCCCAGTGCACCGGCACCGCCGCCGACAGCGCCAGCCAGATCGGCAATTCCGGCATCGAGCGGAAGACCTCGATGGCCCGCTGCACCGTTGAATCGATCCAGCCGCCGAAATACCCCGCCATGCCGCCCAGCACCATGCCGATGACGAAGCTGACCGTGACGCCGATCAGCCCGATGGTCATCGATAGCCGTGCCCCGTGAATGATGCGGCTGAGGTTGTCGCGGCCGAGCCGGTCCGAGCCCAGCAGGAACAGCTCGCCCCCCTCGGGCGGGCAGATCAGGTGGAAGCGGCTCTCGATCAGCCCCAGCAGCCGGTACGGCGTGCCGCAGACCGACAGAACCGTGACCGGCAGCGGCGTATCCTTGTAGATCTCCGACCGCACCAGCCCGGTTTCCGGATTGTAGACGGTCGCCGTGGCATAGGTGTGCAGCCCCACATACTCGCCGTCGTGGAACAGGTGCAGGCCCTGCGGCGGCGCGTAGATGTTGTCCTCGTCGAAGGCGTTCGGCGGGTACAGCGCGAAGACCTCGGCGAAGGGCAGCAGCAGATAGCCGATCAGCAGAAACAGCCCGCAGACCACCCCCAGCCGGTGGCGGCGGAACCTGCGCCAGACCAGCACCCTGGTCGGGGCGTTCAGGTCGGCGCGATCCAGCAACTGCCGGTCGGCATCGGCGTCGTAGGTGTCGGGCGCGACGAAGTGCCCTTCTCCCCGTCCGGAGGTCACGTCGGTCATCTCAGCTCCCCCGCGCCGCAGCGCTCAACCGGATGCGCGGGTCCAGCATCGCCAGCAGGATGTCGGAGATCAGCATGCCGACGAGTGTCAGCGCCGAGACGAACAGCAGCACGAAGCCCGACATGAAGATGTCCTGGCTCTTCAGGGCCTGCAGCAGGATCGGCCCGATCGTCGGCAGGCTCATCACCACCGAGATCATCACCGAGCCCGAGACCAGTTGCGGCGCGAGATTGCCGATATCGGCGACAAAGGGGTTCAGCGCCATGCGCAGCGGATAGCGCACGATCCGCTCGACCGGCGGCACGCCCTTGGCCCGCGCGGTCTCGACATAGGGCTTGTTCAGCTCGTCCATCAGATTGGCGCGCAGCCGGCGCATCACCGCCGCCGCGGCCGAGGTGCCGATGACGATGGTGGGCACGATCAGGTGGGTCAGGATCGAGCCGACCTTCGCCCAGCTCATCGGCTCGCCGTCGAATTCCCGGGCCATCAACCCGCCGACGGGTATGTCGAAATAGCGCGCGCCATAGGTGAGCAGGATCAGCGCCAGCAGGAAGTTCGGCGTCGCGAGCCCGATATAGCCGATAAGCGACGCGAGATAGTCGATCCAGGTGTTTGCGCGCACCGCGGCGATCGTGCCCAGCGGCAGCGCGACGACATAGACGAACAGCAGCGAGGCGAAATTGACCACGACGGTCAGCCACGCGGTCTCGCCCACCACCTCCGACACCGGGCGGCCCAGCTCGAAGGACCAGCCGAAATCGCCCTGCAGGATGCCGTGGAAGCCGTCCGGCCCGGGCAGCGCCCCAAGCCAGATCAGGTATTGCTGCCACAGCGGCTTGTCGAGCGAGTACTGCACGATCATCGCCTCGGCCTTGTCGATCCCGGCCTGTTCGCCGGTCGCGCGCATTTCGGCGATCTGGTTCGAAAGATAGTTCCCCGGCGGCAGATTAATGATGATGAATATCAGCACCGATATTGCCAGCAACGTGACCGCCATGGTCGCGAAGCGCCGGACCAGGTATTGGATCACTGCTGGCTCTCCGGCGCGAAGAAGAACTCGTCGATACGGTGGACGCCCAGATGCGCGCCGGGATCCCAGGCGTAGAGCGCCTCGTCCGGCACGTTGCGCAGCGCCGCCGCGGCAACCACCGGGATCGGTGCCCGGCTGACCGTGCCGATGACGAAGACCTCGTCGGCGTGGATGTCAAGCATCTCGCGCCAGACTGCGGCCTTGGCGGCCTCGTCGCCGGCCCTCATCCAGTCGTCGTAAAGCTCCAGCAGGCGCTCGGCGCGCGGCACGTCGCAGGCGACGCCTGCCGCACCCTTGGTCTGGTAGAACTGGCCCCAGCGCGGCCAGGTGAAGTTCGCCTGATCCACCGGCGCAAGCTCGCTCGGCGCGGCGTCGGGTGTCGGAATGCCGTTGTTCCAGCCATACCAGGCGACCATCATGGACTGCCCGGCATAGGCGCGGTTGCGCAGGATATCCCTGTCCAGCGCGCGCACCAGCAGGCGGATGCCCACCTGCTCCCAGGTCGCCGCGATCAGTTCCAGGGTGTCGGCGGTCTCGCCGCGTTCGCCGGCCGTCTCGACAATGATCTCGAGCGGCCTGCCATCGGCCAGCAGCCGGATTCCGGCGCTGTTGCGCCGCGTCAGGCCCAGGCTGTCCAGCAGCCGGTTCGCCTCGTCCAGGTCCAGCCGCGCCCAGGCGTTCGCATTCTTCTCATCGTAGAACGGGCTTTCCTCCAACGCCGCGACGGCGGCCTCCTTCGCCAGACCGAAATACAGCACCTTGTTGATCGCCTTGCGGCTGATCGCGAGGCTCAGCGCCCGGCGGAACCGCACCTCGCGCATCAGCATCCGCCAGACCGGATCGGCGTAGTTGAGGTTGGGGTAGAGCGCCACCTCGGAAGCGGTCCCCGAGCGCCACAGCCGCGTGGTGTACTCGCCCTTGGCCTCGTTCTTCTTCAGGACCGGCGCGTCCGTGAACCCCAGCGACCGCGCCTGCAGGGTGGCCTCGCCATTGGTGACCTTCAGCGGGATCAGCCCGCCGGCGGCGACCTCGAGATCGACGGTATCGATATACGGAAGCTGGCGCCCGTTGGTATCGACGCGGTGGAAGAACGGATTGCGCTCCAGCACGTAGCGCTGGCCGTTCTTGTCGGTGGTGTTGAGCCAGGGCTGCAGGACCGGCAGATCGGGATTGTCGAAATTGTAGAGGTTGTCCTTGCGATTGTGGAGCTGCGCCCAGTTGCGCGCCTTCGACTCCGCCACCGCCTCCTCGAGCTTCTGCGGATCGGCGTATTTCGCATGGAACTGCTTCATGTAATGGGCAGGGCGGTAGATATAGACCGGGCGCGCCTGGGCCAGCGACGGCAGGAACAGCGGGTTCGGCTCGGGCCAGGTATAGCGGATGGTCACTTCGTCGATCACCTCGACCCTGGGCATTTCGCCCATGATCAGCATCTCGACCGGCGGCCCGCCCGGAGACAGGTCGGGGTCCAGAGCCACGTCCTCCCACCAGTAGCGGAGGTCCTCGGTCGTGAAGGGATGGCCGTCGGACCATTTGTGGCCGCGCCGCATGTGCAGGGTCACCGAACGCCCGCCGTCTCCCACGGTCACGTCGCGCACCAGGTCGGGCACGATGTTGTAATTGTGATCGAAGCCGACCATCCGGGCGTATCCGTAGGCCGCCAGGTAACGCACATCCTTCGAGCGGGTGACGAACATGCGCAAGGTCCCGCCATGGACACCCGGCTCACGCCCCTTGGCCGCCAGGTCCACCACCTGGGGTTCATCCGGCAGCCGCCCGGCGACCGGCGGAAGGTTGCCGGCCTCGACGCGCTCGACCAGCGCGGGCGTCTCGATCAGACCTGCCGCGCCGGCAGGAACGGCAAACGCCGCGAGCAGGGGTAGGGCAACAATCAGCTTTCTCATGCCGCGCTCCGCACAAGGTGGCCAGGCGATACCTCTATCATAGCCGGGACTGCATCGCCGCGAAAGCCGAAGGGTTCGGGCCAGGTTTCCGGCTCGCCCGCCCCCCGTGCGACGGCGGCCAGGTCAAGCCTGCGGTCGATCTCGGGCTCGGGATGGGCGGCGATCAGCGCCTGGGTATAGGGATGGCGCGCATCGCCGAACACGCAGTCGGTCGCGCCCTCCTCGATGATCCGTCCGCGGCGCATGACGACGACGCGGTCAGCGATCTGCGCCACGACGGCCAGGTTGTGGCTGATGAACAGGTAGCTCAGCCCCATCTCGTCCTGCAATTCCTGCAACAGGTCCAGAACCTCGGCCTGCACCGAGACGTCAAGCGCCGAGGTCGGCTCGTCGCAGACCAGGAATTCGGGCTCCAGCGCCAGCGCGCGGGCGATGGCGATGCGCTGGCGCTGCCCGCCCGAGAAGGCATAGGGGAACCGCGCCAGGTGATCGGGCGACAGTCCCACCCGGCCCATCAGATAGGCGGCGCGCTCGCGGCGCGAGGCCGGCGTCCCGATGCCGTGGATGCGCAGCGGTTCGGTCAGGATGTCCTGCACCGACATGCGCGGGCTCAGCGCCGAATAGGGGTCCTGAAAAACCATCTGCGCCCGGCGGCGGTACTGCTTCAGCGACTGGCCGGACAGCGCGGTAACATCCTCGCACTTTCCGTCCTTGCCGCGGAACTCGATCTCGGCGCCCGGGTCGGGCCGCTCGGCGCGCAGGATCAGCCGCGCCACCGTCGACTTGCCCGAGCCGGATTCGCCGACCACGGCCAGGGTCTTTCCACGCTCCATCGCCATGTGGAAATCCGAGACCGCGAGCGTCGCGGGATCGTCGGCGCCGAAAGCCCTGCTGCGCCCCGGATAGGTCTTCGAGAGGCCGCTGACCCGCATGATCAGGTCGGAGCCGGGCGGGGCGAAGCAGGCGATCTGCTCGGGCACGTCGGGCGCAGCGGCGACCAGCCGCTTGGTGTAGGAATGCCCCGGCGCCTCGAGCACGTCGCGGGTCCTGCCGGATTCGACGATCTGGCCGCGCCGGATCACCGCGACCCGGTCGGCCATGTTGGCGACCACGCCCAGGTCATGGGTGATCAGGATCACCGCCAGATTGTGATTCTTCTGGAGCCGCCGCAGCAGGTCCAGCACCATCGCCTGGGTCGTGACGTCCAGCGCGGTTGTCGGCTCGTCGGCGATCACCAGCGCAGGGTTGCCGATCATCGCCATGGCGATCACCGCGCGCTGGCGCAGCCCGCCGCTGAGCTCGAACGGATAGGAGCGATAGATGCGCTCGGGATCCGGAAAGCCGACCTCGCGGAAGATCTCCAGAACGCGGGTGCGCTGGTCGCCCTTGATGCCATGGACCCGCATGACCTCGCCGACCTGCTCGCCGACCCGGTGCAGCGGCGACAGCGCGCTCATCGGCTCCTGGAAGATCATCGAAACCGTATGGCCGCGCAGGTCGCGATGGGCCTCGCGCTCCTGGTGCAGCAGGTCGATCGCGCGGCCGTCGTGGCGCAGCATCGCGGTCCCGCTGTAGCAATGGGCCGCCTTCGGCAAGAGGCCCATCAGCGCCTTGCCGATCAGCGTCTTGCCGGAGCCCGACTCGCCGACGATGGCCAGGGTCTCGCCCGGGCTGATCGAGAATGAAACCCCGTCGACGACCGGCTTGACCTGTCCCGGCAGCCCGAAACAAATCGACAGCGCCTCGACCGTCAACAAACTCTCACGAACCATCAATGCGCCCTCATCTCCCGTTGCGAGATTGGTTGAGCGCGCGGCGCTGTGCAACCCCTCAGTTGCGACTCATGTACCGGATTCGACCCAATTATACCGCTGGAACCGCCGGAGCACCCGGCGCGAACGCCTCGCGCGCCGCACGGCGTGCAGCCAAGCGGGTCGGCTGGTAATCCGCGTCCGAGGCCTGCATCACGCTCCGGGGCAGGCCGGGGACGAAGGGCAGTTCGGACGCGGCCCCCGCCAGCGCCGCCGCCAGTTCGCGGCGCAGGCCCGCATGACGGGCGGCCGCGATGAAGGGCAGCGCCGGTGCCTCCGCCGTCTCGGCGATGACCTTCAGCCGTGCGGCGGTGCCGGGCTCCTCGGCCTGCAGCAGCGCCCAGACGACACCGTCGAGCGCCGCGAGGTCGGCCTCGCCCTGCGCCACCATGCGCGCGGAATCGCGGTGGCTGCCACTGAGCCGAGCGGCACCGAAGAACGGCCCCCCTGCGCCGTCGCGCAGCCCGGCCAGATGCGCCCTCAGCGCGATATGCCCGGAATAGGACCGCCACTCGTTGACCGCCACCCGGCAGCCCTGCCGGGACAGCAGGGGCGCGGCGGTCTCGCCGCTCCGCGCGACGATGA
>DATHZU010000196.1:0-4111 GCA_035458445.1 Thermohalobaculum sp.
CAACTCGTTCGGCGCCCGGCGCGGCAACCACGAGATCATGATGCGCGGCACCTTCGCCAATATCCGCATCAAGAACGAGATGCTGGACGGGGTCGAGGGCGGCTTCTCGAAGGGGCCGGACGGCACCCAGATGCCGATCTACACCGCCGCCATGGCCTACAAGGACGCCGGCATCCCGCTGATCATCGTCGCCGGCAAGGAATACGGCACCGGCTCCAGCCGCGACTGGGCGGCCAAGGGCACGGCGCTCTTGGGCGTCACCGCCGTGATCGCCGAGACCTTCGAGCGCATCCATCGCTCGAACCTCGTCGGCATGGGGGTGATCCCCTTCGAGTTCACCGGCGGCGACACCCGCAAGTCGCTGGGCCTGACCGGCGACGAGACGGTCTCGATCGGCGGGCTAGAGGGCGACCTCAAGCCGCGCCAGACCGTGAAGGCCTCGATCACCTACAAGGACGGCACGGTGAAGGAAATCGACCTGCTCTGCCGGATCGATACCGAGGTCGAGATCGAGTACGTCGAGAACGGCGGCGTGCTGCATTACGTGCTGAGGAACCTGGCCGCAAGCTGATCGCGGACAGCCTCCGAGATTACGCCGGCGGCAGCTATGCCGCCGGCGTTTTCGTTTCCTCCACGCCAGCCGAAGTGGCCCCGCGCGGCCGAATCTCGAAATTTTGCGACGGCAGCATCGGATCGCTGCGTTATACTGCCCGACGAATAGCCTAGGGAGGATTCGATGCCCCGTTTCATCGCCGTATGCCTTGCGTTCGCTTTCGGTCTGGTCGCATTGCCTGCAACCGTTTCCGCCGCCGACCTCGCCCTGGTGATCGGCAACAGCAGCTACCGCAAGGCGCCCAATGCCGAGAGCGGTGCGGCCGACGCCCGTGCCGTGGCCGAGGCGCTGGAGGAGGGCGGCTACGAGGTCATTCTGGGAATCGACTCGAACCGCCGCCAGATGGAGCGCCTGTTGTCGCGCTTCGGCGCCCGCGTCGGCCGCGCGGACCGTGCGGTGATCTTCTTCTCCGGCCACGCGCTGCGGGCCGACGGCGAGACCTATCTGGCGCCCACCGACCAGGACAACGACACGCTGGTCGAGGTGGTGATGGGCGGCGTGCCGCTGGACCTGGTGCTGCAGCTTGCCCGGCGCAACGCGGGCAAGACGGTGCTGTTCATCGACGCCGCGCAGCTCGACGGCTTCCGGCCCACCTCCTTCGCCGAACCCGGTCTTGCCCATATCGAGCCGGGGCGCGGCGTCATGGTGGTGTCGGCGGCGGCGCCCGGCCGGGCGATCCGCCGGCGCGGCGGCGGCGAGAGCCGCTTCGCCCGCCAAATCATCCGCAATTTCCTCGACCCCGGCACCCGCGTCGCCGACGCGGCGCGCGGCCTGCGCGGACCGATCTGGGTCAATGGCAGCACGGATCCGCGCCTGGTCCTGATCCCGCACGGACGCAGCCGCGTCGGCGGAGGTGGCGGCGGTCCGCGCACCCTGTCGCCCGCCGAGGCCGAGGCCGCCCTGGGCCTGACCATTGCGCAGCGCCGTTCCGTTCAGGAGAACCTCAGCCTGCTGGGCCACGACCCGCGCGGCATCGACGGCGCCTTCGGTCCAGGGACCCGCACCGCGATCCGGCTGTGGGAACGCGCGAACAGGCTGCCCGAGACCGGCTATCTCGATACCGAGAAATATGCCCTGCTGAACCGCCAGGCCGGCGAAGGCAGCAGGCCGCGGTCCTCGGAGGACGACCGCTATTGGGAGCGCACCGGCGCGCGCGGCACACCCGACGGCTACCGCGACTATCTCTCGCGCTACTCGGACGGCAGCCATGCCGCCGAGGCACGGGCGGAGCTGCAACGCATCTCGCGCACCGGCCGCGACGGCCCCTCGGCGATCGAGCGCGATTTCTGGCGCCAGACCCAGGCCAGCGACCGGCCGCGGGACTATCGCGAGTACGTGCGCCGCTATCCCACCGGCATCTGGCTGCCCGAAGCCGAGGACCGGCTGGCGGCGCTCGAAGGCGCGTCCTCGACTCCGCCGCCGGCGCCGGCCCATCCGCGGTCCGCGGAGGAAGACCTGGGCCTCGACCGCACCGACCGGCTCTCGGTCGAGCAGCGGCTGAACTTCCTCAAGTTCCCGCCGGGCACTGTTGACGGGTTCTTCGACGAGAACACCCGCTGGGCCATCGAGGGCTACCAGCGCAGCCGCGGCTTCGAGCCGACCGGCTACCTGGATCAGCCCACCGTCGTGCGGTTGATGGACGAGACCGGCGGCGTCGACTCGCAGCCGGGCATCGTCATCGACGGCGCCGAGGTGCTGCGCAGGCTGCTGGGCGGCAACTAGGCGCGGCTCCGGCGCCGGGAAAGCCCCACGTGCCGGGCGCCTCGGTGCCCGGCTAGGCTTGCGGTCGGTAGAACCCGGCCCTGACCCGCGCCAGGTAGTCCGCCCTCAGCGCCAGCGTCACCGGCCCCGGCCGGCCATCGCCGATGGCCTGGCCGTCGACCTTGCCCACCGGCTCGACCCAGCTCGACGCGCCGGTGACAAAGGCCTCGTCGGCAGCCAGCACCTCGGCCAGCGTGATCTTGCGTTGCTCGACCCGCATCCCGCGCGCCTCGGCCACCGCCAGCATCGACTGCCGGGTGATGCCGTGAAGAATGTCGTTGCTGACCGGCCGGGCCACGATGGCGCCGCCCGCGACGATGAAGAACGAGACCGCGCCGCCCTCGGTGATGAAACCTTCGGGATCGATCATCAGCGCCTCGCCCGCCCCGGCCTTGTGCGCGGCGGTCTTGGCCAGCACCTGCCCCAGCAGGTTCGAGGTCTTGATATCGCGCCGCGCCCAGCGCAGGTCCGGGGTCGAGGCCATGCTGATCGGCTGCGGCGCGTCATCCGCGCGCTGGTGCCCCTGCGGCTGGGTGAAGGCGAAGATATTGGGGACCAGCCCGGCGGGGTACAGGTAATCCCGGTCCGCCGTGCCGCGTGTCACATGGAAATACAGGAACCCCTCGTCCAGCCGGTTCTCGGCCACCAGCCGCATCAGCACCCCGAAGATCTGGTCCTGGGTCAGCGGCTCCGGGATCGCCAACTCTCCCAGCGAGCGGCGGAGCCGGGCCATATGGGCCAGAAAGTCCACCACCTGCCCGTCCAGCACGCCCAGCCCCTCATAGACCGCGTCGGCGAACAGCAGGCCCCGGTCGAAGATCGGCAATCTCGCCTCGGCCTCGGGAAGGAACTCCCCGTTCAGATAGACGACGCGGCTCATGAATTCGGCTCCTTCCGGGGGCGATGCGATTGGGTGTTTGCCAGCTTGCGCCTGCCGATAGCACGAAATCCGGGGGCGTGAACAGGCAGCAGAAATCAGATGCTCGCGGTCGCGACGGGCGCGTAGATTCCGCTGCCCGATTGCCCTACGCTCCGACACCGGGGCTCGCGGGACCGCGCGGTCGGATCGCGGGGCCCGGCGTAAGCGTACTGCGTAAAAGGGGGAACTGTTCATGACCACCAAATACACCGGAAAATGCTTCTGCGGCGCCGTCGAGATCGAGGTCACCGGCGCGCCCGAGGCGATGGGCTATTGTCACTGCGAATCCTGCCGGTCCTGGTCAGCCGGGCCGGTCAATGCCTTCACGCTCTGGAAGCCGGAAGCGGTCAAGGTCACCAAGGGCGCCGAGCATATCGGCAAGTTCATGAAGACCCCGGTCAGCGACCGCCAGTTCTGCACGAAATGCGGCGGCCATATCATGACCGACCACCCGCCGCTTGGCCTGACCGACGTCTATGCGGCCACCATCCCGGACCTGAAATTCGAGCCCGGCGTCCACGTGAACTACGCCGAGACCGTGCTGCGCATGAAGGACGGCCTGCCGAAGCTCAAGGACTTTCCGGCCGAATTCGGCGGCTCGGGCGAGTCGGTGCCGGAATAGCCGGCCCTACGGCTTTCGCCACAGCAGATACATCCCCTGGGGCGGGTTGGCTTCGGCCCGCTCCAGCGCGGCGCAGTGGCACGAGATGTCGTGGTCGACCTCCTCCATGCGGCGAAGCTCCAGCCCGGCGCCGATCCCGGCATTCAGGATGTCGCTGAGCTTGTGCGAGAAGGAATAGCTGGGGCTGGCGGCGTAG
>DATHZU010000197.1:0-10000 GCA_035458445.1 Thermohalobaculum sp.
CGGGGCCAACACCATCGCCGGGCTGGCGATGCTGGGCAGCCGGGCGGCCTATGTGGGCAAGGTAAAGGACGACCAGCTCGGCGCCATCTTCGCCCACGACATCCGGGCCCAGGGGGCGATCTACGAGACCCCGATGGCCAGGGGCGACCACGACCACGAGACCGGGCGCTGCATGGTGCTGGTCTCGCCCGACGGCGAGCGGTCGATGAACACCTATCTGGGGGTGTCGGAGTTCCTGTCGCCCTCGGACATCGACGAGGCGATGATGGCCCGCGCCGACTGGCTGTATCTCGAGGGCTACCGCTTCGACGGGCCGGACAGCCATGAGGCCTTCGCCCGCGCCATCGCCGCCTGCAAGCGCGGCGGCGGACGGGCCAGCGTGACGCTGAGCGACCCCTTCTGCGTCGACCGCCACCGCGATGCCTTCCGCCGGATCATCCGAGACGACCTGGACCTGCTGTTCGCCAACGAGCACGAGATCGTCTCGCTGTACCAGACCGCCACGCTGGAGCAGGCGCTGGACGCCTGCGCGGCCGAGGTGCACTTCGCCGCCGTCACCGTCGGCCCGCAGGGTGCCTGGGTGATCGAGGACGGCACCCGCGTGCTGGTCCCGACCCACCCGGCCGAGGTGGTGGACGCCACCGGCGCTGGCGACCTATTCGCCGCCGGTTTTCTGCACGGGCTGGCCCTGGGCCGCCCGGCCGAAACCTGCGCCCGCATGGGCTGCCTGGCGGCGGGCGAGGTCATCTCCCATATCGGCGCCCGGCCCGAGGCGGACCTGAAACAGCTCCTCGCCAGCCACGGGCTCTGACCGTGCCGTAGCGGACCTCCCCTCCCCCCGCTGGGGGGAGGGGATGGGGGAGGGGGTGCCGGCGCCACCATTTTGCGTCGCCCGCGACACATCCTGTCGCCGGTGCCAAAGCATCCCCACTGCATGGGCCGCAGCATCTAGGCATTGCACCACCCGCCAGGGAGGACGCCGATGCCATCCGAGCTCGACCCCCGCCGCGCCGCCGGCCGTGCGCCGCTTCTCGACATCGGGACCAGCCGCGCCCTGCCGGGCTGGGCCTATACCGATCCGGATCTCTGGGCCGCCGAGAAGGCGCTGTTCTTCCGCCACTGGCACTATGTCTGCCACGAGGCGGCCCTGGACGCGCCGGGGAAATACGTCACCACCGCGATCCACGACCAGGAGCTGTTCCTGACCCGGGGCCAGGACGGCGATATCCGGGCCTTCTACAATGTCTGCGCCCATCGCGGCCATCCGCTGGTCGAGGGCGAGGGCGTCGCGCAGCGCCTGGTCTGCCCCTACCACGCCTGGACCTACGACCTGACGGGCCGCCTGATCGGCGCCCCCGGCGGCAACCGGACCCAGGGCTTCGTGCGCTCGGAGATCTGCCTCAATTCGGTGCGGGTGGACCGGCTGCTGGGCCTGGTCTTCGTCAACCTCGACCCCGACGCCCAGCCGCTGGCCGAATACGCCGCCGGGCTCGAGGACGCGGTGCGTGCCCGGGTGCCGGGGCTCGACGATTTGCGCCTCCAGCAGGGAGCGGAGTATTTCGGCAAGCCGATCCAGGCGAACTGGAAACTGGTGATCGACAATTTCCTGGAATGCTACCACTGCGAGCCGGCGCATCCGAGCTTCTCGGACATGCTGGACGTGCCCAACACCAAGCACGCCTTCGGCGCCAACTACACCCAGCAGTACATCCCGGGGCTGTGCAAGGCCGACAGTGCCGCCTATCCGCTGGACCTGGAGAACGACGTGCTCGACAGCACATTCTGGCTTCTGTACCCGAACACCATCATCGGCTACCTGCCGGGCACGCCCAATCTTGCGGTCTCGCGGGTGGATTCGCTGGGGCCCGAAAAATGCCGCCGCTATGCCCATGTCTATGGGCCTCCCGGCGTCTGGACCGAGAACGACGAGAAGCGCCGGCGCTGGGCCATCGACTATGTGGTGGCCGAGGATGTGGCGCTCTGCGAGGCTGTGCAGCGCGGCATGCGCTCGCGGGGCTATGGCCAGGGGCACTACATCGTGCATCCGGACGAGGAGAACCTGACCGAGGTCGGGGTGCAGTTCTTCCACAGCCACTATGCCAGGGACATGGGCGCGGCGCTGTCAAGGTAGGGCGAGGCCCGCGGCGTCGGAGCGCCGGGTTTCGGGCGCCTTGCAGATGGGAAGCCCCTGGCCCGAGCCTAGCTCGCCAGGACGTTCCGAAAAAGCCACGGATCGCTTTCGTCGATGTCTTCCGGGAACTGGACCCAGCGGTCCTGAAGTGGTGTCCAGTCGGTGTAATGCGCCTCGACAGGCCCAAGGTAGGGGCGCTGGACCTCGAGACAGCGGACGTGGTCCATATCGTCCGTCTCGACAATCCCGGCTTCGGGATTCTCGAGCGCCCAGACCATGCCCGCCAGCACTGCCGAGCTGACCTGGAGCCCGGTCGCATTCTGGAATGGCGCGAGTTCCCGGGCCTCCTCGTTCGAAAGCCGCGACCCGTACCAGAGCGCGTTCTTCTGTTGGCCGTAGAGCAGCACCCCCAATTCGTCGATGCCCTCGACGATCTCGTCCTCGGTGAGAATATGGTGACGGTCCTGCTGGCGTCCCGACCCGAACAACTCGTGCAGGCTCAGGATCGCATCGTCGCAGGGGTGATAGGCGTAGTGGCAGGTCGGGCGGAATTCGGGATCAGCGCCCCGGCCAACGGTGTAGTAATCCGAGATCGAGATCGCCTCGTTGTGGGTAACGATGAACCCGAACTGCGGCCCTGGGGTTGGACACCAGGTGTGAACACGGGTGATCGCGCCGGGGCGCTCGAGCCAGATGGCCGCCTGGCAGCCGGTCTCGTGCCTGTGTCCGTTCTCGGGAAACCATGTCTCGTGCGTTCCCCATCCGAGCTCCGCTGGCTGGAAGCCTTCGGCGATGAAGCCTTCGACCGACCAGGTGTTGACGAAGACACCCCGGGCCCGTGGGACCCGGCGCGCCTGAGTGTCTCGCTCTGCGATGTGGACGCCCTTGACGCCGAGTGACTGCATCAGCCGGGCCCAGCCTTCTCGACCGGCCGGCGTCTCGACGTCTTGCCCAAGATCGCGCGCGAGCGTGAGGAGCGCCTCCTTGACGAACCAGCTGACCATGCCCGGATTGGCCCCGCAGCAACTGACCGCGGTCGTTCCGCCCGGATTGCGCGCCTTTTCGTCGCGCACCGCCTGTCGAAGGGCATAGTTCGTGCGCGCGGCGTTGTCGGTCGTGCCGAAATAGTAGCCCGCCCAGGGCTCGACGACCGTGTCGATGTAGAGCACGCCGAGTTCGCGCATGAACTTCATGATTTCAAGCGACGAGGTATCGACCGACAGGTTTACGCAGAAGCCTTTGCGTTCGGCGAACAGCGCGCCCAGGATCTCGCGGTAATTCTCGCGGGTCAGCCCTTCCTGAAGGTGATTGATATTGTGCTGCCGAAGAAAGTTGGCCTTGGCGCGATTAGGCTCGATGACGGTGAGCTTGGACGCGTCGTAGTCGAAATGGCGTTCGATCAAGGGAAGCGTGCCCTTGCCAATCGATCCGAACCCGATGATGACGATCGGACCGTCTATCCGGCCGAGATTGGGATGGTCTTTTTTCACACGCGCCTCCTGATCGTTACGCTCGATTTAGAGAAGTGATCCCGCGCATGCAAATTCGAGTTCGAACATCTGTGTCAGCAGACCCTTGCCACCCGATCCGGGCCAGCCGTACTGGGCCGCTCGGGCGCCTCACACCACCGCGTCCCCCTTCAGCATCCGCAGGCTCTCGCCCCAGGCCGCGACGGTCTCCGCCACCTCACGCGGACCATGCGCCGCCGAGACCAGGCCGCCGGGCCAGGGGGAAATGTCGACACCGTTGACCATCATCGCCAGGCGCAGCAGGCGCACCGTTTCGGCGGATTTCGCTTTTAGCTCGGCGGTTGGGACGGCCATGGGGTCGAAGCGCTCGGGGTCCACCGCGCGCCCCGCCGGGTTCAGGAAGGTGTGCAGCGCCGTGCCCCGCCCGTAGACCGCCCAGGACACCCCCGCCGCCTTCAGGGCGGCGTTCATGCCCGCCCGCAGTTCCGCAGCCGTGGCCTCGGCCCGGGCGCAGGCGTCGGTGGTGGCGATGATCCGAAGCGCCGCCACACCCGCCGCCGCCGAGACCGGGTTCGCGTTGAAGGTGCCGGGATGGTAGATTTTCTCGGCATTGCTCCGCGCGGCGGCGGCGAAGTCGAGCTGGTCCAGGATATCCGTCCGCCCGCCGACGCAGCCCCCCGGCATGCCGCCGGCCACGATCTTGGCCATCGAGGTCAGGTCCGGGATCACCCCGGTCGCCCCCTGCACGCCGCCGGGCGAGACCCGGAAGCCGGTGACCACCTCGTCGAAGATCAGCAGGACCCCGGCCTTTTCCGTGGCCTCGCGCAAGGCCTGCAAGAAGGCGGTCTCCACCGGCAGCTGCCCCGTGGCGGCGCCCAGCGGCTCCAGGATCGCGCAGGCGATCTCGCGGTCGCCGGCCAGCGCCGCGCGCATCCCTTCCAGATCGCCGTTGTCGACCAGCACCACGTTCCCGGCCACACCCTCGGGAATGCCCCGGGGGGCCGAGCCGTCGAAATGCGAGGCGTAGCCGGTGGTCATGTCGTCGTGCCAGCCGTGGAAGTTGTGCCGGAACCGCAGAAGCTTGCGCTTGCCGGTATGGGCGCGCGCCAGCCGCAGGCACATCAGCGTCGCCTCGGTGCCGGACGAGGTGAAGCGGACCTTCTGGGCGGAGGGCATCATGTCGATCACCTGGCGTGCCCAGGCGATCTCGGCGGCATGGCTGGTTGCGAAATGGGTGCCGCGCCGCAGCGCCGCCTCGGTCGCCTTCAGGACGGCGGGCGGGTTGTGGCCCAGCAGCAGCGCGCCATGGCCGCCGAAGAAGTCGACATACTCGTTGCCATCCACATCCCATTTCCGAGGCCCCTCGGCGCGCTCGACATAGAGGCCGTAGGGCGGCAGATGCCGGCTGTCATGGGCGATGCCCGAGGGCAGCACCTCCAGCGCCTGCGTGTACAATTCCGCCGAGCGCGCGGTGCGGGCGCGATAGGCTTGTTCGATGCGTGTTTCCGTGGCCATGATCACCTCCGGCGCGATGCCCCGCGCCCAGCCAAACGCGAAAGGTCCGCCCATGTCGAGGCCCTTGATGCTTGCCGCCGCCCAGCTCGGCCCCATCGGCCGCGCCGAGACCCGCGTCTCGGTGGTGGCGCGGATGCTGGCGATGATGGAGGACGCGGCCCGCATGGGCGTGCGCCTGATGGTGTTCCCGGAAATGGCGCTGACCACATTCTTCCCGCGCTGGCATATCGACGACCAGGCCGAGGTGGCGGGTTTCTTCGACCGCCAGATGCCGGGGCCGGAGACGCAGGCGCTGTTCGACGCCTCGGCGCGCCTCGGGGTGGGCTTCTACCTCGGCTATTGCGAGGAGACGGAAGACGGCCACCGCTACAACACCTCGATCCTGGTCGAGGACGGCGAGATCAGGGGCCGCTACCGCAAGGTGCATCTTCCGGGAAATCCGGTCTACGATCCGGAGCTGAAGCTCCAGCATCTCGAGCCCTGGTATTTCGAGGACGGCGACCTCGGATTCCCGGTCCACCGGGCGTTCGGGTCCAAGGTGGGGATGCTGATCTGCAACGACCGCCGCTGGCCCGAGCCCTGGCGGGTGCTGGGGCTGCAGGGGGTCGAGCTGGTCTGCCTCGGCTACAACTCGCCCGCGCAATTGCCGGATGCGCCCGAGCAGAATGCGCTGCGCACCTTCCACCACCAGGTGCCGATGCAGGCCGCGGCTTACCAGAACGGCACCTGGGTCGTCGCCACCGCCAAGGCGGGGCACGAGGAAGGCTGCGACATGATGGGTGGGTCCTGCATCATCGCGCCCTCGGGCGAGGTGGTGGCGGTCAGCTCGACGCTGGGGGACGAACTGGTGCCCTACCGCGCGGATCTCGCGATGTGCGACGCCTACAAGCGGTTCTTCGATTTCGAGCAATACCGGCGGCCCGAATGCTATCGGCTGATCGTCGAGAGGAAGGGCGCGGGCGAGCCGCTGTGATGGGTCGGCGCCAGCACGGCGCATTCACTCCGGCTCCAGCATCATTCGGATCTTCCCGCTGCGCAGCGAGGTGCGGTTCCGGTCGTCCCCCGGTCCGTATTCCAGTTGCCCGCCGGCGCAGTAGGTCAGCACCGCCTCGGGTCCGTAGACGCTGAGCATCTGGTCGCCCTGCTGCCAGTCGTCGTAGCGGCGCAGCATCAGGAACATCCGGTGTTCGAAACCCAGCACGCAGCTTCCTTCGTCCGGGTTCAGCCGGATCTCGCGCAGGACCTGGCCGTCGATCAGGGCCAGTGCCCGGGCGATGTCCTCGCGGGGTGTCTCGGAATTGGCGACCTCGCCCAGCCCCTCCATGATCTTCCAGCCGCATTGCTCGATCCACATGTGCCGGCTGCCGCGCACGGTGACGCCGCGCCGCTGCAATGCCCTGATCTTCGACTCGGGTGCCGGCTGGCGGATTTCCAGCCGCGGCTCGCCGAACTCCATGGTGATGAACGAGCCGTAGCCCTGTGCGACCTGCCAGCAGGGCAGCCCGGCCACGGGGCCGAAATGGCTGCGCAGGACCTGCTCCGGCGTCAGTTTGGACATCGCCATGCACCCCCTTGGCACGGCGGGGCCGCCATGCCGTCGAAGGCCCCAGACTGACCTGTTTCGCGTCGCGGTGCACCAGAAATCCGGCAGCACGCGCAGGGCACGCCGCGGTTTCGCAGCCCTTACCCGATCTCCGCCCCGAACTGGGCGGCCGAGTCGATCAGCGTCTCCCAGACCGCGAGGCCAAAGCTGCGCAGCACCAGGATATCGAAGCCGCCGTCCCGCGCCAGCAGGGTGACGCCGATGTGGTGCAGCGCGGTGGTGGCGACCGCACCGTCGGGGAATGCCGCGGGGCGCAGATCCAGCGGCACCATGCGGGCCATCAGGTCCAACGCCTTCGGGCCGGAGACATGGATCACCGTGCGGGCGTGGCTCAGCTCCAGGACCGTGCCGTCCGCGGCGTCCAGCGCCGGGGCAGGGGTTTCCGCCTCGCTGACCAGCAGCCATTTCAGCGGCTCGATGCGCAGCAGGCTGCCGCCCTTGCCGGTGGCCGAGCGGCCCGGCCCGGGGGCGGCATCCACCGCTGCCGCCGCTGCCGCAGCCGCCGCGGTTTCCGCCAGCCGCTCGGGCCAGGCGGCGATCAGCCAGGCGCTGGCGATCGGCCGCTCGCTCAGCCGGATGCCGGGGCCGGTGCCCCCGATCAGGCCGAACCGGCGCGGTGAGTTATGGCCTTCGAGGGCCGAGGCGCGCTCAACCATGCATCCGTTCTCCCTTGGGGTCGTACTGGTGCGGGCTGGCGACCCGGGCCTTGACCTCGTAACCGCGCACCGGGTCGGCGATGACCACTTCCTTGCCTTCCCAGGCCTTGTAGCCGCCCTCGACGAAGCCGATGCCCAGCCAGCCGCCGCCCAGTGCCGGGGCCACCGTGACGCCGGTGATCCAGCCGATTCCGTGGCCCTTGACCTTGTCCTCGGCACAGACGACCGCGCCGATCTTGAACTTCTCGCCCTCGGTGACGGGATGGAAATGGGCAAGCTGCGGACGGTCGTCGCGCGCCAGGTCGGGCCGCTTGCGCAGCACCATGCCGATGAAGGGCTTGATCTTCGAGGCCATGCCGCCCAGCCCGGCGTCCTCCAGCGTCACCCGGCCATCCAGCTCGGCCGCCGTCACATGGCCCTTCTCGATCCGCAGCGCTCCCAAAGCCTCCATGCCGTAGGCGCAGCCCCCCAGCGCCTGCACCTGCGCCAGCAGCGCGGTCCACATCGCCGGCGCGTGGCCCGAGCGGGCATAAACCTCGAAGGCCATCTCGCCCGAGAAGCTGAGGCGGGCGATCATCACCGGAATCTCGCCGCCCTTCACCTTCAGGCTGGCCTCGGTGATGCCCATGAAGGGCAGACCCTCATGGCTGATGTCGCCCTCGGCCAGCGCCGCCTCGATCGCCTTGCGGGCATTCGGCCCGGCCACGGCGATGCCGCCCCACTGGTCCGAGACCGAGGCGATGTTGACCCTGAGCTCCGGCCAGCGGGTCTGCAGCAGGTTCTCGAACCAGGCCATCGCGGTCGCGGCATGCGCCGTGGTGGTCGTGGTCATGAATTCGTTCTCGCCGAGGCGCCAGGTGACGCCGTCGTCGAAGACGATGCCGTCGTCGCGCAGCATCACCCCGTAGCGGCACTTCATCACCGGCAGCTTGGCGAAGCCGTTCACATAGACCCGGTTCAGGAACTCGGCCGCATCCGGCCCCTGGACCTGGATCTTGCCGAGCGTGGTCACGTCAACCATGCCCACATTGGTGCGCACGGCGGTCGCCTCGCGGACATAGGCTTCGCCCAGGGTCTCGCCCTCATGCGCCGGGTGGAACCAGGCGCGCTTCCACAGGCCGGCGTCCAGGAACTCGGCGCCGTTGTCGGCCTGCACCTTGTGCATCGGGGTCTGGCGCTCGGCGGCGTAGTGGTGATCGCGCGCCCGGCCCGCCAGCGCGCCGATCGGGATCGGCGTGTAGGGCGGGCGGAAGGTGGTGATGCCGGTCTGCGGGATGGTCTGGTCCAGCGCGTCGGCCAGCAGCGCCAGGCCGATCACGTTGCCGACCTTGCCCTGGTCGGTGGCCATGCCCAGCGTGGTGTAGCGCTTCATGTGCTCGGGCGAGACATAGCCCTCGCGCGCGGCCAGGCGCACATCCGAGGTGGTGACGTCGTGCTGCGGATCGATGAAGCTCTTGAGCTTGCGGCCCGGGACGGCGACCTCCCACAGGGGCTGGATCGGATTGGCCCAGCCGCCCGGCTCCGGGGCCTTGGCTGCGCGCGGCTTCTTGCCGGTCAGGGCCTTCACGGCCTCCGATCCGGCGGCCTGGCCGCTGGCGATGCAGCCGGCGGTGTCCCAGACGCCCGCGACCGAGCCAGCGATGCCGATGCCGTCGTGGATCTGGCCCGGCAGGAAGCAGGCCATCTCGGCGTTCCAGACCGGCCGGGCCCCGCGGTGAGACAGCAGGTGCAGCGCCGGGGACCAGCCGCCGGAGACGCCGACCACGTCGCAGGGCAGACTGCGCTCGGGCCGGACGTGGCCGTCGAGGGCAAAGCGGCCAACCTGCAGGGCCTTGACCCGGCTCCAGCCCTGGGCCTCGACCGGGACATAGCCGCCATGGACCTCGATCCCGGCGGCCTTCACGGCCTCGGCCAGCTCTTGCGGCGGGGTCTCGCGGGCATCCAGCAGAGTGGTCTTCACGCCGGCTGCGGCCAGCGCCAGGGCGTCGGCGTAGATGCTGTCGCCGTTGCCGGCGAGCACCGCGCGCTTGCCGGGGGCGACGGCGAAGCGGTTGACGTAAGCGGCTGTGGCGCCGGACAGCATGACGCCGGGGCGGTCGTTGTTGCCGAAGGCGACCGGGCGCTCGATGGCGCCGGTGGCGAGGATGATCCGGGCCGGGCGGACGATGCGGAAGTTGCCGCGCGGCAGGGCCGGGTCGGCGTTGACGATGTGGTCGGTCACCTTCTCGTAGAGGCCGACCACATTGGTGTCGTAGAGACCGAAGGCGGTGGTGCGGGGCAGGACGCGCACGCCCATAAGCGCTGCCAGCCGGTCGTTCAGCCAGGCGGAGGCAGGACTGCCCTCGATGGTCTCGGTGGAGGCGAGGAGCGAGCCGCCCAGGGCGAAGTCCTGCTCGACCAGCATGACGTCCAGGCCGTTGCTCGCGGCGATCTCCGCCGCCGCCAGGCCGGCGGGGCCGGAGCCGATGACCAGCAGGTCGCAGTGATCGTGAACGATGTCGTAGACATCCGGATCGGGCTCGCGCGAGGCCGAACCCATGCCGGCGGCCTTGCGGATGAACTTCTCGAAGAACATCCATTCGCGGGTGCCGGTGCCGACGCCCATGAAGGTCTTGTAGTAGAAGCC
>DATHZU010000198.1:0-4865 GCA_035458445.1 Thermohalobaculum sp.
GGTGCTGCGCCTGAAGCGCTCGCGGCCCGATCTGGACGTGGTGCTGAACGGCGGCACCGCTTCGCTGGAGCAGGCGCGCGGGCATCTGGCAGAGGGGTTCGACGGCGTGATGGTCGGACGGGCCGCCTATCACGAGCCGGCCGCCGTATTGGCCGGGGCCGATGCCCTGATTACCGGCGGGGAGCGACCCCCGGTCGCCGCCGAGGACGCGGTGCGGGCGATGTTCCCCTATATCGAGGCGGAACTGGCGTGCGGCACCAGGCTGGCGCAGATCACCCGGCACATGCTGGGCGCCTTCGCCGGCCGGCCCGGCGCGCGGCGCTGGCGCAGGGTGCTCTCCGAGGGTGCTCACCGGCCCGGGGCCGGAGTCGCGCTGGTCGAGGCGGCGCTGGCCGAGATCCTGCCGATGGCGGCCGAGTAGCCATGGACGGGGCCGAGCGTCATTTCTTCGACAAGGGCTGGTGCGCCTTCGGCCACGATCCGGTGCTGGCAAGATGGGTCGCGGCCGCACGCCCGGTGGCCGAGGCGACGCTGCACGACCCGGAATTGCGCGACAAATGGCTGCGTTGCGGCGGCACCTGGTTCGCCGGCGTCAACGCGCTGCCGAACGATGCCTCGGGCGCGGTACCGCAGGCCGGCGTGCCGCCGCTGGCGGGTCGGGCGGTGTCCTTCGTTGCCGACGTGCTGGGGTTCGGCGGGCTGGACTGGGACCCGGCACAGGTCTCGATCTGCTTTCCCGGCTACCCGCGGCCCTGGGACGGCGAGAGCGACGCGGCGTTCCGGTTCCGCCGCGACCGGGACGCCGCCCATGTGGACGGGCTCAAGCGCTTTGACGGCCGGCGGCGGCATCTGGGCGAGACCCACGCCTTCATCCTGGGTATTCCCCTGACCCGGACGGCGCCCGACGCCGCGCCCTTTACCGTCTATGAGGGATCGCACGAGGTGATGCGCCGGGCCTTCCGCGCCCGGCTGACCGGCATCGCGCCGCAGGACTGGGCGGCGGAAGACATCACCGAGGCCTATGCGGCTGCCCGGCGCGAGGCCTTCGAGACCTGTCCGCGCGTGCCGGTCCACGCCCTGCCGGGCGAAGCCTATATCGCGCACAGGCTGCTGTTGCACGGGGTTGCGCCCTGGGGCGACTCTCGCGAGACGGCGCCGCGGGTGATCGCCTATTTCAGGCCACCGGCCGGAACCGGGCAAAGCCCGGACTGGTGGTTGGAGAACCCTTGAGACCGGCGAACGTCAGTCCACGGTCGGGGGCGGGCTGCGGAACCGGGCGAAGCGTGCGCCCTGACGCTGGCGCAGGTACAGCCTGTCGCCCTGGAACGAGGTCTCGGAAAGCTGGTCGATGAAGGTCATCCCCAGCAGGCCGGTCTTCAGCCGTCCGGGCTGGGCGACTGCCGCGTCGATATCGAAGACGGCGATCGGTCCGATCTTTATCGAGGACAGGCGGATCGGCGCGACCGAGGACTTGCCGTTGGCGGTGGTAACCTGGATCGAGAAATCCAGGTTCGCCGGGTTGATGCCGAGATCGGCCACGTCCTCGTAGGGGATCAGCACCATCGACGCGCCGGTGTCGATCAGAAGCCGCATCTCGACGCCGTTCACTTCGGCCGTCGCCCGGTAATGGCCATCCCAGGCGCGGCGCAACTCGGCCTCGCCTTCGGCATGCGACAAGGCAACGCTGGGCATCAGCTCGCCGCGGATATCGTTGACCACGATGGTGGCCTGATCACGCAGGGCGAAGGCGGTCGTCAGGCCCGCGATGGCGCCGACCCAGACGGCGGTGTGGGTCAGGGCGCGCCGGCCGCCACGAAGGACGATCCGCCCTGCCGCCGCGGCGATCATGCCGACGGCCATTACTGTGAGATATACGAGCTGAGCCTGCGACCGGTCGCCGTCCATCACGCCCTCGGACGGAGGACCCGCCAGGAACAAGCCAAGAATCGCCAACCCGATGATCAGTAACGGCCAGAACAACATCGTGTCTAATTCCCACCCCCGGATTCGACAGAAGAACTCTGACGGAACGAGACGAAAGCAACCCACACAACGCACTGCACCCTACGAAGAGTCTTCTAAGGGTCCAATTTGCCGAAATTATGGCGCCAGCACCACCGTATCACCACCATTGGAACAACAGTAACCTGCAAACGCGCCGATGTGAAGGGCGGCGGCCTCAGGCCGGCGGTGCGCCATGGCGGCGCGCGCGGCCTCCGCGGCGGGCGGAGCCGGGATTGCGGCCGGGCAATGCGGCGACGATTTCGCGGCGCTCCTCGGCCGACATGCGCGACCAGCGGGCGATCTCGTCGATCGACCGCCGGCAGCCGACGCAGAGCCTGGTCTCCGGGTGGACGACGCAGATCTTGACGCAGGGGCTGTCGACCTCGTCGCGCTTCCAGATCTCATCGGTCATGGGAATCCCCGCGTTCCAGAGCGGCCAGACGGTCCAGCGCGCCCTGCAGGATATAGGCAGCCGCAACCTTGTCGATGACCTCGGCGCGACGCTTTCGCGAAGAATCCGCCTCCAGCAGCGCGCGCTCGGCGGCGACGGTGGTCAGCCGCTCGTCCCAGAGTGCGATCGGAAGCCCCAGTTCGGCGGCCAGATTGCGCGCGAAGGCGCGGGTCGACTGACATCGCGGGCCTTCGGAGCCGTCCATGTTGCGCGGCAGCCCCAGCACGATGCCTACGATGCCGCGGCCGCCCGCGATCTCGCGCAGGCGCTGGGCGTCGAGGCCGAACTTCCGGCGCCGGATGGTCTCCAACCCCGTGGCGGTCATGCGCAGGCCGTCGCTGACCGCGACGCCGATGGTCTTGGTGCCGAGGTCGAGCCCCATCAGCGGGCCGCTCGCGGCGGCCAGCGCGGCGAGATCGTCGTGGACCGCCGCGCTCATTCCGCGATCACTCCCATGACCAGCGCCTGTTCGCGCAGGAACCCTGCCTCGGAACCGCGGAGCGCCGCCATGCCGCTGTCGTAGATCCGGCGCGCGTCCTCCGGCCGGCCGAGTTGGACATAGGCATTGATCAGCCGCAGCCATTCCTCCGGCTCGCCGCCGGTGCTGGTCAGGCGGCTTTCCAGCCGTGCGACCATGCCCTCGATCATCGCCTGCCGCTCGGCGGGCGACATCGTTTCGGCGGCCTCGATTTCGGAGGCACCCGGCCCGGGACTGCCGGATTGCACGTTCCTGGCCTCGGCCAGCATCATCTCGAGGAAGCCGAGCCACGGCGCATCGGCGGGCGATTCGGCGCGCAGCTTCTCCCACACCTCGACAGCCCGGTCGATCTGGCCCTGCTGCGCCATCAGCAGGCCTGCATAATAGCGCCCGACCGGCTGCGCCGGGTCGCGGGACAGAACCTGGCCCAGCACCGCCTCGGCCTGGGGCGAGACATAGCCCCCGGCGGCGATCGCCATGGCGTCGAGCTGGGCGGCGTAAAGCCCGGTCTCGGCTTCGGCGCCCAGAAGGCCGATCAGCCTTTCATAGGCCTTCCAGGCCTCGGCATGGCGGCCCAGGCGGGAATATCCGCTGGCGAGCAGGCGCAGGCCCTGGGTGTCGTCCGGCCGCTCGGCCATGACGCCTTCCAGCTGGGCGATCAGCGCGGCATAGTCCTGCTCGTCCGGCGCCAAGGCGGCGGGTGGTTCGGTTGCCGCGATCGCCGACTCGGCCTCCGCCTGGCTCGGCCCCTGGGCCAGCATCGGGCGGTCCGCGTTCGGCAGGTCCGGCAGTCCCGGGACGCCATGGGCCAGGTAGACCACCAATGCCAGCACCGGCGCGCCGAACACCGCGGCGGCAACTGCCAGCGCCGAGTGCCGGCGCGGGGCAGGGCCCAGGGGCTGTGCCGTCTCGGCGCGTGCGGCCGCGCCGATCAGACGGCGCGAGACCTCGGCGCCCGCGGCCTCGGCCTCGACCGGGCTGATCACGCCGCGCGCGACATCCCGGGCGATCTCGGCCAGCTGATCGCGGTAGAGCTCGGCGTCGCGCGAGTCGCGGCCGGGCGCACTTGCGCGTCCGGCCAGCAGGGGCCGGATCAGGATCAGCGCGGTTGCCAGCGCCATTGTGCCCGCAACGGCAATAAACAGACCCATCGGCGGTCCTCCTCGCCGCCACACCTAAAGCTGCCCCGGCGCCGGTTCAACAGCCAACCGCCGAATTGGCGCGGCGACCGGCCGCATGTCGCCGCCGGGCGATCAGGCGACGAATTTCCCTAGGCAGCCGCTACGCCGGTAGGATAATCCCTCGACACGTCGCGGGACGCGCGCCGCCAGGGGAGAGATGCATGAAACGCTATTCCGCCTTTGCCATCGCGAGAGAGGCGTTCAGCTATCACCATGGCTGGGAGCGCGCCTGGCGCAGCCCGGCGCCCAAGGCCCGATATGACGTGATCATCATCGGCGCCGGCGGGCATGGGCTGGCGACCGCCTATTACCTGGCGAAGAACCACGGCATCACCAATGTGGCGGTGCTCGAGAAGGGGTGGCTCGGCGGCGGAAACACCGGGCGGAACACCACCATCATCCGCTCGAACTACCTGCAGCCGGCCTCGGCGGCGATCTACAAGAAGGCGCACGACCTCTACGAGACCCTGAGCCAGGAGCTGAACTTCAACGTGATGTTCAGCCCGCGGGGCGTGCTGATGCTGGCCCAGACCGAGCACGAGCATCGGGCCTGGATGCGCACCGCGCATGCCAACCGGCTGGCGGGCATCCAGTCCGAGCTGGTCAGCCGCGAGCGGGTCAAGCAGATCGTTCCGATCATCAATATCGACGGCCCCCGCTATCCGGTGCTGGGCGGCCTGTGGCAGCCGCGCGGCGGCACCGGGCGCCACGACGCGGTGGCCTGGGGCTATGCCCGGGCGGCCTCGGCGCT
>DATHZU010000199.1:0-7770 GCA_035458445.1 Thermohalobaculum sp.
TGCCCCTGACCAGCTTGTCAGCGGCATCCTTCGATGTTCCGGATCTCTGTCTCATCTTCGCTCCATATCGGCTTCGATGAACCAGAAATCCTCCGTTGCTCAAACCCCTAAATCTCTCCGACAGGTGCTGACGTCAGACACTCGCCGACGAAATCGGCGAGTTCGGCCGCTATGTGCCATACGCCACCTACGCAGCGCGCCCGGTGGTGGGCAGCGAGGGGCTGAGGCCAGAGGTCTGGCACTGGACCTGGGAGAGGTTCGGCGCGCCGCAGCTCAACCAGCGTTTCGAAAGGCTGTCCGGGCGCCGTATGGAGGCCTGGGACTGGGCCGCCTGGGCGGCGGTTCGCGCCGTGGTCGAGGCCGTTTCGCGCACCGGCGGCACGGATATCCCTTCGCTCAGGGCGGCGATGCAGGCGGATGACTTCTCGCTCGACCTCTACAAGGGGGTGCCTGGCGGGTTCCGTCCCTGGACCGGGCAGCTCCGCCAGCCAATCCTGCTGGCGGTGCACAATGCCGTCATCGCCGCGGCGCCTATGGACGCCTTCCTGCACAGGACCAACACGCTGGACACCCTGGGGGTCGATCAGCCGGAGGCCGCCTGTCCTGCCCGCAGCGGGTCCTGACCCGGCCAGCCGGCCCTATTTCGGTCTCGGGCCGTTGTGGCAGCGGAAACAGTCGGTCGCCGGGAAGGCGACCTTGCCGTGGCACAGCCCGCAGGCCCGTCCACGGGCGATTGCCGTCATCGTGATATCGTTGGCGCCGCGCTGGGCCTTGAACAGCCAGTCATGGCAGTTCGAGCAGCTCAGCCACTCGGTGTGGGTGCTGTGGGGGAAGGTGACAATCGGCATGTTCTTGGTCTCGAAGAACCGGATGTCGAGGTCGAGAACCTCCATGCTTCCTTGGCTGCCCGCCCGGGCACGCGGCCGGATCGCACCGTCGCGCAGTGCCGCTGCCCAGTCGATCAGGTTCCCTGACCTGCCGCGCGGTAGGCTGCGCAAGGCAGATGCGGGCTCCTGCAGCAAGCGGACGGCTTCGCTGTTGCGGTCGTGGATGCCGTCATAGGCAAGCGATCTCCAGGGCGAATCCCCACCCACATCGCGGCCGGACTCGCCCCAGCGGGCGGTGGCCTGGCCGGTCGGCTGATCCGCGGCCAGCTCGGGATTGCCGGTCACATTGCGGGCGGGCTCGAAACCACCTGGGGTTGGCGGCTCTGCCGCCGGAGCCGGCACCGGAGCCGACTCCGGTGCAGTGTCCGGAGCGCTGGCCGCCGGTTCCACCGTCGCAACCGCGCTGGCCGCGGAGCCGATGTCGACAGGCGTAGATGTGGACTCGGCGCAGGAACCCACCAGGGCGACCACCAGTAGGGCGGCCGCCAGGCGATGTATCGGATTGGCGGCGGTATCCGGGCAGGCGAGGCGCATTGTCAGCGTACTGTTATCTCGCCGCTGCCGGCGGCAATGCTTTGCAAGACCTCGAAATCCAGAATGACCACGTTGTTGGGCTTCGGAAGGCCGATGATCGCGCGCTCGCGCAATTGCGAGAGAGCGCGGCTCACGGTCTCGTTCGTCAGGCTCAGGTAGTCGGCAATCTCGGTGCGCGACATCGGCAGAAATAGTTTGTCCGGCATTTCGCCGCGGCATCCTGCCCGGCGAGACAGGTCGAGGAGAAACGAGGCCATCCGCTCGGCCGCGCGCTTGCGCCCGAGCATCAGGATGTGGTCGTTCTTCTGTTCTATTCGCGCCATCGATGCCGCCATGAGCGCCCGGTTGATCTCGGGCGAATCAGCACACAGGCGCTCGATCTCGCCGAAACCGATCTCGCAGACATAGGCCTCGGTCGATGCCTCGAAACTTTCGGCACGCTGTGGATTGGGCGCCTGGCGCAAGGCAAAATCCCCCGGTTGCAGGAAATCGATGATCTGCTGCCGTCCGTCCTCGAGGGTATGGCTCAGCTTGACCGTTCCGTCGCGGATGATCACCAGCGTGACCGGCGTTTCCGGGCGCGGCTCGATCCTGCGGGACCGGCGGTAACGCGACCGCCGCGAAACGCGCGCAAGCCGCATTACGTCTTCCGGCGCCAGGCCGGCACAAAAGCCGATCTTTGCGGCGGCGCAGCTCCCACAGGCGGCGGGAGGCTCATGAAACATGGTCGATCCCTAGCAGCATTTCACGCATATTGGCCCGCCCCGGATCCGTTCGATGCGACCGAGACGCACTCCTCCGGGGGCAACCAAATGCTATCAGTTGTACATGCGCGGGACGAGGAAATTATTGCCACGCGACATTGCGACGCCTCCGATCCGCACCACGGCCGATGCGCCGCGACGCTTTGCGTGCTTGATTCATGACAAGTTCCGCGGTGGAATTTTGCTATAAGAGGGGTTGCAGGGTTGGGTACCGGACCCACAGAAGTAGAACGAGCTATGTCAATGTGCGTTGACGGAGGACAGCATGACTGAGCGCCTTTGCGGACCTTCGAAAGATCGTCCCTCGAGCCCGGCCGGGCACCCGGGTTTCCCGGCGATGGGCAGGCGGGAGTTGCTGAAGGCGGCGGACGGGTTGGCCGCGGGCGGGCTGGCTGCCGCGCTGGCCGGCTGCGCCGCCCCGGCCCCGGAGCCGGAGCCGTTCGACCCGACCAGCCTGGTCTATCCGCCGCCGCCCGAAATCCCGCGTTTCTACTACGACCGGACGATCTGGGGATCGACCAGCGTGACCGAGGAATCCTCGACCGACCGGTTCAAACGCTTCGCCACCGGGCAGAGCGAGCGCGGCACCGGCATGGCCAAGCCGTTCGGCGTCGCGGCGCAGGATGGCCGCGTCTTCGTCTCGGATACGGTCTCGCGGCGCGTCCATGTGTTCGATTTCCCGAGCAAGCGCTACTACGATATCGGCACCAAGGGGGTTGGCCGCATGACCAAGCCCATGGGCATGGCGCTTGACCAGTCCGGCAAGCTGTACGTGGTCGACAATACCGCGCGGCGGGTGCTGATCTACGATCTGGAAGGCGGATACATCAACTCGATCGGCCACGACGCCGGGTTCGAGCGGGCCACCGCCGTCGCGGTGACACCGGACGGCGATCGCATCTACGTGCTGGACACCGGCGGCGTTCAGAACAGCAATCACCAGGTCCTCCTGTTCAATGCCAGCGGCCGGTTGCTGAAAACCATCGGCACCCGCGGAGAAGGCGACGGCGAATTCAACCTGCCGCTGGATTGCGCGCTGGGGCCGGACGGACGGCTCTATGTCCTGGATACCGGGAACTTCCGGGTGCAGGTGTTCGATCCGGAAGGCAATTTCCTGTCTACCTTCGGTGGGGCGGGACGGTTCGCGGGCGACTTCAGCCATCCGAAGGGAATCGCGATAGACGCCGAGAACAAGATCTACGTCACCGACACTGCCTTCGGCATCTTCCAGATTTTCGACGGCGAGGGGCAGATCCTGATGTCGATCGGCGACCGTAGCGAGGCCGGGGCGACACCCGCCAGTTTCCTGCTACCGTCAGGCATCGCCGTCGATTTCGATTCGCGGATCTATGTGGCCGACCAGTTCCACCGCAAGGTCGAGGTATTCCGGCCTGCCGCCGTTCCGGAAGACTGGCCGGTCGGCCAGCGGCTGGTCTGACGGTGCTTTCGCTTGTGTCGTGGCGCGCCGGGCCGATTCCGCCTGGCGTGCCACGCGATTCCCGGTGCGGTGCGCTTGACACAATTTTTACTCTACCAAAGGTAAAACTTGGGCGTTTTGTCGCAGTTGCCGGGAAGTAATGATTCTTTGAGGTAGATCAAAGACCCTCTGGGCTTTAGTGAATGATAATAGGCCATGGTGAATAGCCCGACAGAGGCCATCGCACCGTAACGCCAATGTATGTGAGCCATGAAGGAGAAATGAGATGAGGGGCCGGAGCTTAATGATCGCAGGCCTGTTGACCGCTGCGTTTGCCGGTCAGGCCGCTGCCCAAGTGACCGTCGTGGGATCGCCGCACGATCTGTCTGCACCTGCGGGCGGTCTCGACAACGACGAGGTTTGCGTCTACTGCCACACCCCGCACGGCGGCAACAACGCCACCGGGCCGCTTTGGAACAAGCTGGCGCAGGGGCTGGCCTATGACACCTACGATGCCACGACGACCATCGACGGCACCATCCTCGGGACGCTCGACAAGGTCTCGCTGGCCTGTCTGACCTGCCATGACGGCACCCAGGCGCCGGACGTGGTGATCAACGCCCCGAACTCCGGCTTCGACGGCGTCGGCGGCGGAGACGGCCTCACCGAGACGAAGCTCAGCGACAAGCTCGCACTCACCGGGGCGCCCAATATCGGCGGGGCCGGCGGCACCGATCTGACCAACGATCACCCGATCGCCATCCAGTATGGCGGGTACAATCCGGGCACCGGGGTGATCGATCCCGATATCAATTCGGCAAACCTCCAGAGCGCCCCGGGCACTTTGGGTACGATCTGGTGGGTCGAAACCGGTACCACGCCGTTGGTCCGCAACAAGGAAGACTTGATCCTCTACACGCGGGACAATGGCGGAGACCAGCCGTTCGTCGAATGCGGCACCTGCCACGACCCGCATGCAGGCGACACCACGCTGACCACCGAGGTCGACTTCCTGCGGATCTCGAATACCGGCAGCGACCTCTGCCTCGCCTGCCACATCAAGTAGACGGCGACCAGGAAGACACAAGCATTGGCGTGGGCCCGCAGAGGCAACTCTGCGGGCCTTTCCGCGACCAAATTCTGCGACCAGCACAGCAGGCGCGGCATTAGCGCCCGTTGCAAAATCCGAACCCATGAAACACAATGATTCCAAACGCTGCGCACAACGATGCGACCGAAGCGACACGAGCGAAAATGACTCGGGATGCCAATGCACGACACGGAGAAATATCTTGAAGAACCAGGCGCGATCCGCGTTCGGCCGGCGCGGCCGAACATTTCCTGACCGTTTGCGGGCGGGGATCGTTGCGGCCCTCGGGCTGCCGCTGTTCCTGACCGTTGCCGGGCTGCCCGCCGTGCCGCTTGCCGGTGCGGCGACCGAATCGCCGGTCGCGATTGTCGGGACCGAGGAAATCACCGGCAGCGAGTACCGCGACTACCTGCGGGTCTATGTGCGCTCGCAACTCTACCACGGCGGCTCGCCCGAGCGGCTGCGCGAGCTGGCCGACGAGGCGCTGGCCAACATGGTCTCGGAGCGGATACTGCTGATCGAGGCGCGCCGGCGCGGCATTGCCGGCGACGAGGCCGCGGTGACGGCGCGAATCGACGCCCTGAAGGCGCAATACTCCGAAAGCGAGAACTGGCCCGAGGTCGAGAAGCAGTTGCCAGCCATCGCCGAGCGGCTGCTTTCCCAATCCCGCGTCGAGGCGCTGAAGGCCGAGGTCTCGGACGTCGCGCCACCCACCGAGGCAGAGCTCGAGGCGTTCCACGCCGCGAATCTGGAGTTGTTCACCGAACCCGCGGCCTGGGACCTGGGGCTGGTGCTGATCGGTGTCTCGCCATCGTCCCTGGCTGCGGAGTTGATGGAGGCAAAGGCGCGGGCCGAGGCGGTGGTGGCATCGGTTCGTGGCGGCGCCGATTTCGCCGAGGCCGCCCGCGCCGAATCGGCGCATCAGAGCGCATCGGAGGGCGGACAACTCGGCCGGGTCCACGAGGGACAGCTCCCGCCCGATGCTCAGTCGGCCATCGAGGATCTGGCGCCCGGCGAGATCACCGATCCGATCCGCGTGCTCGAGGGCTTTGCAATCTTCCGGTTCAACGGGCGCATCCCGCCCATTGTCCATCCTCTGAGCGAGGTTCGCGAGCGGGCCGAGGGGCTGTATCTTCGCAACACGGCCGCGGAGCGCTGGGAGGCGCTGGTCGCGGGCCTGCGCACAGACACACCCGTCGAATTGTTCGACATCGCCGGCCAGATCGAGAAGGTGATGAAAGGGGAGTGATTCGCTTGTGGAACCCGTGGTCCAAACAAGCTGAGACCCGACAGTGGCACGGTTCTCGACTCATGCCGCCCGCGCCGCCATCGCTCCGGCCTGCGCCGCATTGCTGCTTGCCGGCTGCGGGGGCAAGGCCGGCATGACACTCGCCCCTGTATCCACTGCGGGATCGTTGCAGACCACGGTCGTCAGCCGGCGCGCCGTCGACGGCGACTCGGATCTCAGGGTTCAGCAGACTGCATCGGGAACCGCAAGCACTTACATCTGGCAGCCATGGTTCGCGCGGCTGAACGGCGGTCTGAACCTGACCTACGACAGGAATTTCGGCAACGAGGCGCGCACATCGGTCCTCGGCAGCGGCAGCGGCACGCTGTCGATCCTGCCGCTCTCGAATTACCCGGTCACGGTGTCGGTGGCGCATTCCGACAGCCGCGTCTCGGGAGACTTCTCCGGGGCGAACCAGACACGGGACCGGGCCTCGATCTCGACCCGGGCGGTGCTGTCGCAAAGCATCACCACCGGGCTTACAGCGAGCTGGGAGAGGGCTGACCAGGAGGACTCCGGGGTCGTCGACTCGCAATCGCTAAACCTGATTGCGTCCAAGTCGTTCACCCGGGACCGAACCATTTTGGGCCTCAGAAGCGTCGATGTCTCGGCCGACCTGCGCAACAGCGGCTTCGATGCGACGTCCGCCGGGGAAAACGACAGGAAGCGGCTGACCGGAAACCTCGGTATTGCCGCGCGTGCCGAACCGGTAAAGAACCTGAACGTCAACAGCCGGATTACCGCCACCTATGACGACCTGTCCGACGATGGCGACAGTTTCACGCGCCAGGCGCTTCAGGCCGTGTCGACCGCGCAATGGCGGCCGGCCAGCCAGCCCTTCATCGTCACCGGCAGCCTGCGGGGGCTGCACGAGACGATCGAGCGTGACGGCGACGAGGACGAGCCGGATACCCGGAACATCATCCTCTCCGGCGCGCTGGGGCTGCGCTGGCCGGTCAATCCCCGTCTTTCGGTCAATCTGGGAGCGCGGGGCGCCTACGAGGATACCCGCCACGATGCGGGCGGCTCGATTGGCGAAGGCGACCTCGACGACGGGCGCCGCGTGAACGGCAATCTGGTGGCCGGCGCGAACTACAATTCGGCGTCGCGGGAAATCTCGGGCTTTGACTGGCGCTGGGATGCGCGCGGTCAGGTCCAGGGCGGGTTCGCAACCGATGACGGTTTCCAGTCACAGAACTCGGCCGGGCTGGGGCATCAGTTCGGCCGAAAGCTGGATGACTTCTTTTTCATCCCGGTCCGTCTGACCCTGTCGCAGCAGGGCGACGTTACCTTCGGTGTCGGCGCCGGGTCGGTCGCCACTGCCGACCTGTCGCACGCAGTCAGCCTCGACTATTCGGGGGTTTCGCCGGCGGCGGCCACATTCGCGAGGCTCTCGTTGCGCGACAACCGCACGGTGGTGGGAGATGGCGGCGAGTTCCAGCTGCTCCAGGCACAAATGGGACGCAGGCTGTCGCTGGACAGCGACAGGCGGCTGCAGGGGAATCTCAGTTTTCAGGCGACGCGCACGGCGGGCGACGGCGACTCGGATTTCTCCATGACCGCGTCCGGCACCGTCGCCTATTCGCAGCGCAACCTGTTCGAGATCGAGAATCTCGGGCTGCGTTCGGAGTTGCGGCTCAACATGACCGATATCGAGCGGCTGTTCGGCGAGGGCGACGAGGACTTCCGGACCGATCTGGTGCGCAACGACTGGCGCAACGTGCTGAGCTACCGGATCGGGCGCCTGACAGCAAATCTCGAAGGCACGGTTTTCCAACTGGACGACGGCT
>DATHZU010000200.1:0-3022 GCA_035458445.1 Thermohalobaculum sp.
GATGTGCGCGGCCGCGAGGTGATGCGCATCCAGCCCCGCAACCATGACGGGGTGAACGAGGAATGGCTGGCCGACCGCTCGCGCTTCGTCTGGGACGGGCTGCGCCGCCAGCGGCTGGACAAGCCCTATGTGCGGACGGGCGGCAAGCTGCAGCCGGCGAGCTGGGGCGAGGCCTTCGCCGCCATCGCCGCCGCCGCGAAGGGCGCGGGCAAGGATATCGCCGCGGTCGCGGGCGACCTGGCCCCGGTCGAGGGGGTCTACGCGCTGAAGGGGCTGATGGATGCCCTGGGCTCGGATCGCTACGAGTGCCGTCAGGATGGGGCGCAGCTTCCCGCCGGTAACCGCTCGGCCTATGTCGGCAACGCGGCGATCGAGGAGATCGACACCGCGAAGGCGATCCTGCTGATCGGAGCCAATCCGCGCGCCGAGGCGCCGGTGCTGAACGCCCGCATCCGCAAGGCCTGGTCGAACGGCGCCGAGGTGGCGGTGATCGGCGAGGATGTGGACCTGACCTATCCCACCTGCTGGGCCGGGACCGGCCCCGATGCCTTCTCGGGCGACATGGCCGAGGGCATCAAGGGCGTGATGAAACAGCTCGGCGGCGGGGTTATCATCGTTGGGCAGGGCGCGCTGGCCCGGCCCGACGGCGCGGCGGTTCTGGGCCACGCGATGGCGCTGGCTGCGGAGGTGGGTGCGAAGCTGTTGGTGCTGCATACTGCCGCGGCGCGGGTCGGGGCCATGGATGTCGGCTTCTGCCATGCGGACGGGCTCGGCGCACTCGACGGCGCGAAGCTGGTCTTCAACCTGGGCGCCGACGAGATCGACATGCCCGAGGGGGCCTTCGTGGTCTACCAGGGCAGCCATGGCGACCGGGGCGCCCACCGCGCCGACGTGATCCTGCCGGGCGCGGCCTGGACCGAACAGTCCGGCATCTACGTGAACACCGAGGGCCGCCCGCAGATGGCGAACCGCGCCGGCTTCCCGCCGGGCGATGCGCGCGAGGACTGGGCGATCCTGCGGGCGCTGTCGGCGGAGCTGGGCAAGACCTTGCCCTTCGACAGCCTGGCGGCGCTGCGCGCGCAACTGTTCGAGGCGCATCCGCATCTGGCGGCGCTGGACAATGTGCCAGATAACGGCTGGCAGCCGGTCGCGGCGGGCCAGATGGGCAGCGCGCCCTTCGGCAACGCGGTCGCGGATCACTACCTGGTCAACCCGGTCACCCGGGCCAGCCAGGTCATGGCTGAACTGAGCCGCCTGGCGGCCGAGCGCAATCGCGCCGTGGCGGCGGAGTAAGCCCATGACCGAGTTCCTGAATTCCGGCTTCGGCATCTTCCTGATCATCCTGCTGCAGTGCCTGGTGGTCACGGTCGGCGTGATGGTCAGCCTGGCCTTCCTGCTGTACATGGACCGCAAGGTCTGGGCGGCGGTGCAGCTGCGGCGCGGGCCGAACGTGGTGGGACCCTTCGGGCTGCTGCAGTCCTTTGCCGACTTCCTGAAATTCGTGCTGAAGGAGATCGTGATCCCGGCGGGCGCCGACAAGGTGGTGTTCCTGATCGCGCCGCTGATCACCTTCGTCCTGGCCTGCATCGCCTGGGTGGTGATCCCCTTCGCCGATGGCTGGGTGATCTCGGACCTGAATGTGGGGGTGCTGTACATCTTCGCGATCTCCAGCCTGGGGGTCTATGGCATCATCATGGGCGGCTGGGCCTCGAACTCGAAATACCCGTTCCTGGGCTGCCTGCGCTCGGCGGCGCAGATGGTCAGCTACGAGGTCTCGATCGGCCTGATAATCATCGGCGTTCTGATCTCGACCGGCTCGCTGAACCTCAGCGACATCGTGCGGGCACAGGACGGGTACGGCTTCCTGTCGTGGTACTGGCTGCCGCACTTCCCGATGATGGTGCTGTTCTTCATCTCGGCCCATGCCGAGACCAACCGCCCGCCCTTCGACCTGCCGGAAGCGGAGTCGGAGCTGGTGGCGGGCTATCAGGTCGAGTACTCGTCCACCCCCTACCTGCTGTTCATGGTCGGCGAGTACATGAACATCGTGCTGATGTGCGCGCTGATGAGCATCCTCTTCTTCGGCGGCTGGCTGAGCCCGATCCCCGGCCTGCCGGACGGGATCCTGTGGATGATCCTGAAGATCGTGTTCTTCTTCTTCATCTTCGCGATGACCAAGGCGATCGTGCCGCGCTACCGCTATGACCAGCTCATGCGGCTGGGCTGGAAGGTGTTCCTGCCCATGTCGCTGGGATGGGTGGTGATCGTCGCGATCCTGGCGCGGATGGATGTGGTGGGCTACGCCCGCTACACGGTAGGAGGCTGACCATGGGTATC
Organism: Thermohalobaculum sp.; assembly: GCA_035458445.1. Lineage (GTDB taxonomy): Bacteria > Pseudomonadota > Alphaproteobacteria > Rhodobacterales > Rhodobacteraceae > Thermohalobaculum. Next base: position 2,338 of record DATHZU010000200.1, read on the forward strand.
CCCTTCGACAAGGCGGTCCGCTACTTCCTGCTGGCCGATTTCATCGCCGGGTTCCGGCTGGGCATCAAGTATATCTTCAAGCCCAAGCCGACCATCAACTACCCCTTCGAGAAGGGGCCGCTCAGCCCCCGCTTCCGCGGCGAGCACGCGCTGCGCCGCTATCCGAACGGCGAGGAGCGCTGCATCGCCTGCAAGCTGTGCGAGGCGATCTGCCCGGCGCAGGCCATCACTATCGAGGCGGAACCGCGCGAGGACGGCTCGCGGCGGACGACCAAGTACGACATCGACATGACCAAGTGCATCTATTGCGGCTTCTGCCAGGAAGCCTGCCCTGTGGATGCCATCGTCGAGGGCCCGAACTTCGAGTTCGCCACCGAGACCCGCGAGGAGCTGTTCTACAACAAGGAGAAGCTGCTGGAGAACGGCGAGCGCTGGGAGCGCGAGATCGCCCGCAACATCGAGCTGGACGCGCCGTACCGATGAACGACCCGCTTGAAGCACGCGCGAGTTTTTCGCTGGAAGGCTGGCCAGCATTGCTTGCCATCATCGTCGTGATGGTGGTGCTGTATGGGATTCCGGCGATGTGGATCGTTCGACGCGCCGGGCTTGTGCAGTGGTGGGGTCTGCTCGCAGCAGTTCCCCTGGTGAATATCGTAGCAATCTGGGTGTTTGCCACCTGCCGATG
>DATHZU010000201.1:0-2810 GCA_035458445.1 Thermohalobaculum sp.
GCATGGCGGCGCTCGAGGCCGAGAAGTTCCTGGCGGCGCAGGAAGATGCGGCCATGCAGGCGGCGGAATAGGCTCGCGCGGTGCGCCGCCGGTCAGAAGTGGCGGTGGCGATCGAAGATCGAGTGATGGTGCCAGTAATGGCCGACGCCGAACCCGAAATGGTATGACGGTCGCGGCGGCGGGCGGTCGCGGCGGCCCTGATCGTAGCCCTGGATAAAGCTCGGCGCCAGGTCCGGAGGGCAGACCCCGCGGTAGCGCCGCCCGGAATAGCCCACCTCGTAGCCGTTCTCGACCGTGCAGTATTCCTGCAACCCCTGGGCGCGGGCCGCGTCGTAGGCAGCCAGATCGGCGGGCACGCCGAGCTTTGCGCAGTCGGCGAAGCGCGAGGCCCGCCGCGACACCGGCACGCCCAGCAGGCCGTCATTGTAGCCGAAGGTCTCCCAGTCGGTCGCATCGCAGGCGGCGGCGCGCTCGGCCGGGCTCAGGATCGTGCAGCCCGACAGCAGGATGGCGGAAAGGGCAAGAGTGAGGCCGGCATGTGGGCGCATGGTGCTAACTCCGGGGTCGGTGCGAAACGGCCGCGATTACCCGGGATATAGGTGCGCTCGGCCCTCCGCCCAAGCCTCAGCGGCCGCCTGCGACATCCAGCGTCGCGCCGGTCACATAGGATGCCGCGTCGGACAAGAGCCAGATCACCGCCTCGGCCACCTCGTCCGCCGAGCCGGCCCGCCCGAGCGGCGCGGTGGGGCCCAGCAGCGCCGCCCGATCCGGCTCGCCGCCCGATGCGTGGATATCGGTGTCGATGATGCCGGGGCGGATGCCGTTGACCCGCACGCCGCCCGCCGCCAGCTCCTTGGCCAGCCCGATGGTCATGCTGTCGATGGCGCCCTTCGAGCCCGCATAGTCCAGATACTGCCCCGGCGCCCCCAGACGCGCGGCCACCGACGAGAGGTTGACCATGGCGCCGCCGGGACCGCCCCGGTCGGTCGGCATCCGCCGGGCGCCCTCGCGGGCAACCAGGTAGGCCCCCAGCACATTGACGTCGAAGATCCGCCGCATCCGCTCCACCGTCATGTCGGCCAGCGCCATTTTCGGCCCGACGATCCCCGCATTGTTGACCAGCGCGGTGACCGGGCCGAAGGCGGCTTCGACGGCATCGAACATGGCGATCACATCGGCCTCGGCCGAGACGTCGCCGGGGATGGCGATGGCCTGTCCTCCCGCCGCGATCGTGTCACGCACAGTCAAGGCGGCCGCGTCGGCATTGCCGGCATAGTTGACGCCCACCCGCCAGCCGAGCCGCCCGGCATGGATCGCCACCGCCCGGCCGATGCCGCGCGAGCCGCCGGTGATGAGGCAGGTATGGGTCATGGGATATTCCTTTTGGATGGTTTCCAGTGTCCCGGCCCAGGGCCGGGACATCAGAAAAGTTGCTTAACGGCGCGAGGCCCCGGGTCAAGCCCGGGGCATCGGGGTCAGTTGAACCTGTTATCCCGCGGGAAGCCCCTCGGCGCCATGCGGCCGGCGGAGGCGCGCTTGCCCTGCCATTCGGCCAGGTCGCTCTCGGTGCGGGTGCGGCCCGCCGGGTCCTTCCAGGTCAGGCCGTCCGCGATGGCGAAGCAGAGCGCGTCCGAGAGGCCGCCATCCTTGTATTTCTGCAGCCTCACGCCCTTGCCGCGGGTCATCTCGGGCAGCTCGGCCAGCGGGAAGACCAGCAGCTTGCGGTTCTGGCCCACCGCCGCCACATGGTCGCCAGTGACCGGCTGGCAGACGATGGCCTTGACCCCGTCCTTGACGTTCAGAACCTGCTTGCCCGAGCGGGTCTGGGCCAGAACCTCGTTCTCTTCGACGATGAACCCGTCACCGGCGGTGGAGGCCACCAGCAGCCGCTCGCCCGGGCGGTGGATGAACAGCGCCACCAGGTCGTCGTCGTTGGGCAGGTCCATCATCAGGCGCATCGGCTCGCCCATGCCGCGCCCGCCGGGCAAGCGGTCGGCGCCCAGCGTGTAGAACCGGCCGTTCGAGGCGAAGGCCAGCAGCTTGTCGGTGGTCTGGGCGTGGAACACGAAGCGGCCGGCGTCGCCGTCCTTGTATTTCAGCTCGCTGTCCAGCGCCACATGGCCCTTCATCGCCCGGATCCAGCCCTGGGCCGAGCAAACGACGGTGATCGGCTCGCGCTCGATCAAGGCTTCGACCGGCACTTCCTCGACCGCGGGCGCGTCCGCAAAACCGGTCCGCCGGGCGCCCGCGGGGTACGGATCGTTGTCGCCCCGCGCGGCGGCGATGTCCTCGGCCAGCCGCAGGTGGCGCAAGGATGCGGGCGCGCCGAACTTGTCGCGCATGGCGCGGATCTGATCGGCGATGCGGCCCCATTGCAGGGTCTCGTCCGACAGCAGGTCCTCGAGATCGGCGCGCTCGACCAGCAGCTCGTCGCGCTCGCGCCGAAGCTCCATCTCCTCCAGCCGCCGCAGGCTGCGCAACCGCATGTTCAGGATCGCCTCGGCCTGGATGTCGTTCAGGATGAACTCGGCCATCATCACCGGCTTGGGCTCGTCCTCGCTGCGGATGATCGCGATCACCCGGTCGAGGTTGAGGAAGGCGGCGAGATAGCCCGCCAGCACCTCGAGGCGGTGGCCGATCCTGGCCAGCCGGTGGCGCGAGCGGCGGATCAGCACCGCGCGGCGGTGATCGAGAAAGGCGCGCAGGACCTCGGCCAGCCCGCACACCTTCGGAGTGCGCCCGTCGATCAGCACGTTCATGTTCAGGGGGATGCGGACCTCCAGGTCCGACTGCCTGAACAGCGTCTCCAT
>DATHZU010000202.1:0-2389 GCA_035458445.1 Thermohalobaculum sp.
AGCCGATCCTTCTGGGCATCGAACTTCGCGCGCAGCAGATCGCTCACCAGCAGCCGCAGGCGACCGACGCCCCACTTCCGCTCCATCTCCGCCACCGTCCGATCGACGCCGTCGAGCGCGGCACGGATGACGTAGTCGGGCGGGGCCATCCAATCGGCCGCCTCTGCCCCGCCGGCTCGACATTCGATCGACGGCATCATCGGGCAACATTCCCGGTACCGCCGCGCCGGCCTCCGGCGGCGGCGGTATGTACGTAGTACATAGGTTGTTTCGCTCCGCCCTTGCTCCGCCGTGTTTTCAATGACTTAGGCATGGTTGCTCCGCTTGCTCCGCCTTGTTCCGCCTCTAGTGATTTCAATGACTTGGTCACGCTTGCTCCGCCTTGCTCCGCCACGTCTATCAAAGCCAACGAAGGACCTTCAGGCCCTGCATCTTGGTCTTTGCGCTGCTCAACGCGATCTCGACGACCTCGTTGTCGAGCCAGTGACGGAGCAGGTTCTCAGCCTGTCTTTTGGAAAGCTTCGCCTCCTTCTGGAGGTACGGAACGATGTGTCTTGGCCCGCCGTGGTAAGTCGCCGAGAAGGGCGCCCCGGCATCGAACCGCCGCTGGATTTCTTCCAGGATCTTGCGAGCCTGGTCTTTTGTCGGCGTGGTGGCCCGGGTCACCGGCTCGATCATGTCGGTGCAGTCGACGAGCAGACCCGAATCCTGTCGGATGTAGATCTGGCTCGCGAGGTTGACCTCGTCGTTTGCCTTTACGACGGCGCCATTGACGATGCGGCCGTTCTCGTACTCGAGCCCGGCCTGCGCACAATGTGCCCTGGCGGTTTCCTCATCGGATTTCCAGAGCGCATAGGACAGCCGTGCGCCGTCGACGAGGGCGGTCGATCCCCGGATTGCCTCACGCGCGTCGTCGGCGCTGTCGATGCGGTTCATGCCCTCCTTGCGCATGTGGTGGGTCACGATGACCGTCGCATTCGACATCGCGCAGAGTTCGGAGAAGGCAGTCCACATGAACTGGCCCGCCGCCGGGTCGCTGGTGACGTCGGCCATGACGAAGGCCTGCAGCGGATCGATCACGATCAGCCGAAGATCGTCGATCGTTTCGAGCTGGTCCTTTAGCGCCGTGAAAAACGGCGTCTTCGCCGGCACCCCGCCCTCCGCGGAAATCAACGGAGTTGGTCCGCCGGCGTCGGGCAGCGGGATGACAATTAGCCGGTCCGGACGGTTCAGGCGCCGCTCGATGGGATCGAGGCGGTTGAGCCGCCTGTGGATCGTGTTGAAGCTGTCCTCAGCGCTGATGATGACCGCCGTGCCTTCGACGCAGACGCGACCACCGAGGATCGTCCTGGGCTGGGCAAGACCGCAAACGCCCATGGCGACCTGCAGGGCGAGATCGAGGGCGACGTAGCTCTTTCCGAGGCCTCCGGCTGCAGCCAGCAGGACCGGCGCCGCGAGCGGGATCGAGCCTTCGCACAACCATTCGATGGGTTTTGCGGGGCCGGCGTAGCGATCAGCGGTCCAGTCGAGCAAACGAATTGACGACGCGGGTTCCGCGTCCACCGCAATGGCCGGATTCGGCACCGACCATTTCTCGCGCCCACCCGAGATCATTGTTGCGACCTCCTGGCGGGTCTGATCGACGGTGTAACCGGCGAGAGTCAGGTTGCCGGCAGCCGTCAGGATTTCCTCATCCGACCAGCCGCGGGCGATCCAGTGACCGACCAGGCGGACCATGTTGTTGTGCCACAGCCTGCCGGTGCGGATGTCGGCCATCACGGCCTCGACCGTGACGCCGGCGCCGTGAAGGCCGAGCTCGAGGCTCGACGTGCCGCCGTCCGAAGCACTGGGCGGTGTATCCCGCTTGTCCTCTTCCGGCGGGAACGCGCGCGCGATCCGTTCGGCGTAATAGCGCCGCGGCCTGCCGTCCGCGAAGGTCTGCAGCTCGGTGCGCTCCATCTGCCGGCCGGGCTTCAGCGGCCAGGCGATGGATCCCGCGAGCCTCATCACGCGGGATGGGTTGCAGACGGTGGGATCACCGCCGAGCGCGGTCGCAAGCGCGCGGGTCTGCCGGCGGCTGGCTTCGGGATCCTGCTCCGGTGATTCGAGCCGCCACCACAGCTGCGCCCGAACGTGCGGATGCCGACCGGTGACGACCGCGGCGGTGGGCGGACAGCTGCGGTAGCGGGTTCGGACCTGGATTGCGGCCTGCGCGTCGTCGAGATCGACGTAAAGGGCGGGCAGCGCAAAGAAGTCCTCGTCGCCGCAGCGCCCGAACGGCGGGATGTCGGGCTTCCTGAGCGCCGCCCCGACATAGACGTTCTGGTTGGGCGTGCAGTTCTGGCGAACCGCCTCCTCGACGATGTCGTCGAAGTCGTCGGAGCCGAAG
>DATHZU010000203.1:0-4392 GCA_035458445.1 Thermohalobaculum sp.
GAGGACGGCTCGCGGCGGACGACGAAATACGACATCGACATGACCAAGTGCATCTATTGCGGCTTCTGCCAGGAGGCCTGCCCGGTGGATGCGATCGTCGAGGGGCCGAACTTCGAGTTCGCCACCGAGACCCGCGAGGAGCTGTTCTACAACAAGGAAAAGCTGCTGGAGAACGGCGAGCGCTGGGAGCGCGAGATCGCCCGCAACATCGAACTGGACGCGCCGTACAGGTGACCGGGAATTGGTGGGCACTCGTGCCCACCCTACACAAACGAGGGACAAAATGACCCTGACCGCCCTAGCCTTCTACGTCTTCGCCGCCGTGGCGGTGGCGGCGGGGCTGTTCGTGATCCTGGCGCGCAACCCGGTGCACTCGGTGCTGTGGCTGATCCTGGCCTTCTTCTCGGCTGCCGGGCTGATGGTGCTGCTGGGGGCCGAGTTCGTCGCCATGCTGCTGGTCATCGTCTATGTGGGCGCGGTCGCGGTGCTGTTCCTGTTCGTCGTGATGATGCTGGACGTGGACTTTACCGAGCTGCGCCAGGGCCTGGCCGACTATCTGCCGCTGGGCGGGCTGATCGGGCTGGTGCTGCTGGCCGAGCTGGGCCTGGTGATCGGCCACTGGGCGATTGCCGGGGCGGCGCCGGACGCGCGCGCGGCGGTCACGCCGGTGCCGGCCGACATCGGCAATGTCGAGGCGCTGGGGCGGATTCTCTACGACGAGTACATCTACCTGTTCCAGGCGGCGGGGTTGATCCTGCTGGTGGCGATGATCGGCGCCATCGTGCTGACGCTGTACCACCGCCCGGACATCAAGCGGCAGAACATCCTGGCGCAGATCTACCGCGACCGGGCCGACTCGGTCGAGCTGCGCGACGTCGAGCCGGGGCAGGGGGTGTGACGATGGAGGGGCATGTGGACATGGTCGGGGGCGTGGGCCTGGAGGCCTATCTCAGCGTCGCGGCGATGCTGTTCGTGATCGGCATCTTCGGCATCTTCCTGAACCGCAAGAACGTGATCGTCATCCTGATGTCGATCGAGCTGATGCTGCTGGCGGTGAACATCAACTTCGTCGCCTTCTCCGCCCATCTGGGCGACCTGGTGGGGCAGGTGTTCACGCTGTTCGTCCTGACCGTCGCCGCCGCCGAGGCCGCCATCGGGCTGGCCATTCTCGTCTGCTTCTTCCGCAACCGCGGCTCGATCGCGGTGGAAGACGTCAACATGATGAAGGGATAAGCGCGGCATGTTTACGGCCATCCTGATCCTGCCGCTGATCGGCGCCATCATCGCCGGGTTCTTCAACCGGTTCACCGGCGAGAAGCTGGCGATGTACATCACGACCGGGATTCTGTTCCTGTGCTGCGCGATGAGCTGGTACGCCTTCTTCACCATCCATGGCGAGACCCACAGCATCACCCTGATGCGGTTCATCGGCTCGGGCGACCTGCAGACCGACTGGTCGATCCGGGTCGACCGCCTGACCGGCGTGATGCTGGTGGTGGTGACCTCGGTGTCGTCGCTGGTCCACCTCTATTCCATCGGCTACATGGAGGAGGACGACTCGAAGCCGCGCTTCTTCGCGTACCTGTCGTTCTTCACCTTCGCCATGCTGGCGCTGGTCACCGGCAACAACCTGCTGCAGATCTTCTTCGGCTGGGAGGGCGTCGGCGTCGCCTCGTACCTGCTGATCGGCTTCTGGTTCAAGAAGGCCTCGGCCAATGCCGCCGCGATCAAGGCCTTCATCGTCAACCGGATCGGCGATTTCGGCTTCCTGCTGGGCATGTTCGGCCTGTTCTACCTGACCGGCTCGATCCAGCTCGACGACGTTTTCGCCTCGGCGCCGGAACTGGCCGCGACCACCACCGGCTTCCTCGGCTATCAGGTCTCGGCGCTCGAGCTGATCTGCATCCTGCTGTTCATCGGCGCATGCGGAAAGTCGGCCCAGCTGTTCCTGCACACCTGGCTGCCGGACGCGATGGAAGGCCCGACCCCGGTCTCGGCCCTGATCCATGCCGCGACCATGGTCACGGCGGGCGTGTTCCTGGTCTGCCGGATGTCGCCGCTGTTCGAGTACACCCACACCGCGCTGGTGGTGGTAACCGTGATCGGCGCCTCGACCGCCTTCTTCGCCGCGACCGTGGGGCTGGTGCAGAACGACATCAAGCGGGTGATTGCCTATTCCACCTGCTCGCAGCTGGGCTACATGTTCGCCGCCGCCGGTGTGGGCGCCTACGAGGCGGCGATGTTCCACCTGTTCACCCATGCCTTCTTCAAGGCGCTGCTGTTCCTCGGCGCCGGCTCGGTGATCCATGCGATGCATCACGAGCAGGACATGCGCAAGATGGGCGGGCTGAGAGCCAAGATCCCGATGACCTACTGGATGATGATGGCCGGGACCGTGGCCATCACCGGCGTCGGCGTGCCGTTCCTCTACATCCTCGACACGCCGATCGGCTTTGCCGGGTTCGTCTCGAAGGACATGATCATCGAGTCGACCTTCGCGGCCCATTCCGAGGCCGGCAAGTTCGCCTTCTGGCTGCTGGTCGCCGCCGCCGCGATGACCTCGTTCTACTCGTGGCGGCTGATCTTCATGACCTTCCACGGGGAAACCCGGGCGGATCACCACACCTATGATCACGCCCATGAGAGCCCGAACGTGATGATGATCCCGCTCTATATCCTAGCGGCGGGCGCCCTGCTGGCGGGCATGAACTGGTATCCCGACTTTGTCGGCCATCACGAGGGCGAGTGGTGGGCCGCGGCGATCTTCAACGCCGCCGACAACCATGTGCTGCACGACGCGCATTCCATCCCTGCGCTCGCCAAGCTGGCGCCCTTCATCGCCATGTTGCTGGGCCTGGGCATCGCCTGGCAGATGTATATCCGCAAGCCGCATCTGCCCGCCCAGCTGGCGGCGCAGCATCACTGGCTGTACCAGTTCCTGCTGAACAAGTGGTACTTCGACGAGATCTACGACTTCATCTTCGTCAATCCCGCCAAGGCCATCGGCCGCTTCCTGTGGAAGCGGGGTGACGGCTCGGTGATCGACGGCTTCCTGAACGGGGTGGCGATGGGCCTGGTTCCGATGTTCACGCGCTTCGCGGGCCGGGTGCAGTCCGGCTATCTGTTCCACTACGCCTTCGCCATGCTGATCGGCATCTCGGCCCTGATCACCTGGTTCGCGATCACCGGAGGGGCCCACTGATGACCGAGCTTCCGCTCCTGACGGTAGTCACCTTCCTGCCGCTGCTGGGCGCGCTGATCCTGCTGGTGCTGTTGCGCGGCAATGATGCCGCCGCGCAACAGAACGCCAAGTGGCTGGCCCTGCTGGTGACCACGGCGACCTTCCTGCTGTCGCTGTTCCTGCTGACCGGCTTCGACGCCGCGAACCCCGGCTTCCAGTTCGTCGAGGAAGGCACCTGGATGGCCGGCCTGACCTACAAGATGGGCGTCGACGGCATCAGCCTGCCCTTCGTCATGCTGACCACCTTCTTCTTCCCGCTGACGATCTACGCCTCGTGGGGCGTCGAGGTGCGGGTGAAGGAGTACATGGCCTGCTTCCTGCTGCTCGAGACGCTGATCCTGGGCGTCTTCACCTCGCTGGACATGATCCTGTTCTACCTGTTCTTCGAGGGCGGGCTGATCCCGATGTTCCTGATCATCGGCATCTGGGGCGGCAAGGACCGCATCTACGCGGCCTTCAAGTTCTTCCTCTACACGCTGCTGGGATCGCTGTTGATGCTGGTCGCGATGCTGTACATGTACTGGGACGCGGGCACCACCGACATGGTGGCGCTGCTGAACCACCAGTTCAGCTTCGAGGGATTCGACGTGCTGGGCTGGCACATCGTCGGCGGCGCGCAGACCCTAATGTGGCTGGCCTTCTTCGCTTCCCTCGCGGTCAAGCTGCCGATGTGGCCGGTGCATACCTGGCTGCCGGACGCGCATGTCCAGGCGCCGACGGCGGGCTCGGTGATCCTGGCGGCGATCCTGCTGAAGATGGGCGGCTACGGCTTCCTGCGCTTCAGCCTGCCGATGTTCCCGGTCGCCTCCGAGATCATGGCCGAGTTCGTGTTCTTCCTGTCCGTGGTCGCGATCATCTACACCTCGCTGGTGGCGATGATGCAGGAGGACATCAAGAAGCTGGTGGCCTATTCCTCGGTCGCGCATATGGGCTTCGTCACCATGGGCATCTTCGCCGCCAACCAGCAGGGCGTCGACGGGGCGATGTTCCAGATGATCAGCCACGGCTTCATCTCGGGCGCCCTCTTCCTTTGCGTCGGCGTGGTCTACGACCGCATGCACACCCGCGAGATCGCCGCCTATGGCGGGCTGGTCAACCGGATGCCGATCTATGCCGCGGTGATGATGCTGTTCACGCTGGCCAATGTGGGC
>DATHZU010000204.1:0-5446 GCA_035458445.1 Thermohalobaculum sp.
CGGGGCCTGATCATGCCCAGATCGCCGCCATGGCCGGGATCGCCGACTATATCGACGCGCTGCACACCCGGCATTTCCCCACCAACGCCGCCGCCGATGGCCGCGCGGCCCGGGTCCACGACCTGATGCGCGGCCAGGAGATCGCACTGATGCGGCCGCTGCTGGACTACCTGCGCGGGCGCAACGACATCCGGCTGCTGGGGCCGACGGAGGCGGAGCTGCGGGCCCCGACCGTCGCGCTGGTCCATGCCCGGCCGGGCGAGGCGCTGGCCGCCGATCTGGCGGCGCACCGGATCATGGCCGGCGGCGGCGATTTCTACGCCCGCAGGCTGGTCGAGGCGCTGGGGATCGACGCCGATCACGGGGTGCTGCGGCTCTCCTTCCTACACTACACCTCGCCCGCCGAGATCGACCAGCTGATCGGCGCGCTGGACCGGGTGCTGTAATGGCGGGGGCGGGCGCCAGACGCCGCGGACCCCCTCCCTGTCCCTCCCCATTGCAGGGGGAGGGGACGCCAGCGGTGCCGCCGCGCGGAGCCGTCCGGTGAGGATCATCGGCGGGCGGTTCCGGGGGAGGCCGCTGGCCGCACCCGGCGCTGCGGGCGGCGGGGCGGCGCATCTGCGCCCCACCTCGGACCGGGTGCGCGAGTCGCTTTTCAACCTGCTGGCCCATGGCGATTACGGCGACCCGGCCCCGCCCGAGGGCAGGCGCGTGCTGGACCTCTTCGCCGGGACCGGCGCGCTGGGGTTCGAGGCTGCCTCGCGGGGCGCGCGCGGGGTGGTCTTCGTCGACGATTTTCCGGCCTCGCGCGCGCTGATCCGCGAGAATGCCGAGGCGCTGGGCCTGACCGGCCAGACCAAGATCTGGCGCCGAGACGCCACCCGGCTGGGCCCCTGCCGGGGCGAGCCCTTCGACCTGATCTTCGCCGATCCGCCCTACGGCACCGATCTGGGGCTCAGGGCGCTCGACTCCGCCCATGACGGCGGCTGGATCGCGCCGGGGGCCATCCTGGTCCTGGAAGGCGCGGCCGATGACCCGCTGCCCGAGCGCCCGTGGCTGGAGCTTGCCGATCGGCGCAGCTATGGCGAGACCCGGATCGCGATCTTCCGGGCGGCCGGTTAATAGCTGCGGAAGGAATAGCGCCGGTAGCCGCCTTCGGCGTCACGATAACCGTCGCCATATCCGTCGCGGTACCCGGCGCTGTAAGGGTCCGCGTACCCGCCGCCGTATGGGTATCCGCCGTGATCGTAACGCAGGTCGTCGTGCTCGGTGCGGTGCTCCTCGCGGTAGCGCCTGTCCGCGGCCTCGCGCAGGGTGCCGTGCAACGCCCCGGCGGCCATGCCGGCCACGATGCCATGCGCGGCACCCCGGGCCGGGTGGCCGTAGATCGCCCCCGCCATCAGGCCCAGGCTGCCGCCGATCAGCCCGCCCCGGGCAGTCGATTCGGCGGTATATGGGGTGCAGCCCGCCATCGCGCCCGCCAGCGCCCCCGTCAGCGCCACTGCCGTCACGGTCATTCGCATTGTCGCAACCTCGTCCTCGGCCACAAGCAGCACTTGGCGCGGGACCCGCGCCGCGCTATGCCTCGCCCGATCCTACAGGCGACCCGGAGGAAAACAAAGCCATGCGCATCGCCGAAAACACCCCCGCAATCGTGACCGGCGGCGCCAGCGGCCTGGGCGAGGCCTGCGCCCGGGCGCTGAGCGCGCGCGGGGCTCCGGTGGTGATCCTCGATCTGGACGCTGGGCGCGGCACGGCGGTCGCGGCCGAGATCGGCGGGCTGTTCATCGAGACCGACGTCACCAGCGACGCCAGCGTCGGCGCCGCGCTGACGCAGGCCGCAGCGGCCCACGGCGTCGCCCGGATCGCCGTCAACTGCGCCGGGATCGCCCCGGCGATGAAGACCGCCGGCTCGAAGGGCGCCCATGACATGGGCGTGTTCGAGAAGGTGATCGCCATCAACCTGGTCGGCACGATGCGGGTGATGGCGCTGGCCGCCCAGGCGATGCGCGAGGCCGAGCCGCTGGACGCGGACGGTGCGCGCGGCGTGATCGTCAACACCGCCTCGGTCGCCGCCTTCGAGGGCCAGATGGGCCAGGCGGCCTATGCCTCCTCGAAGGGGGGCGTGGCGGCGCTGACCCTGCCCGCGGCTCGCGATCTGGCCCGCGACGGTATCCGCGTCTGCGCCATCGCGCCCGGCATCTTCGGCACGCCGATGCTGCGCGGGCTGCCGCAGGAGGTGCAGGATAGCCTGGCGCAACAGGTGCCGTTCCCGGTGCGCCTCGGCGACCCGAAGGAGTTCGCCGAACTGGCCTGTTTCATCGCCGAAACAGGCTATATGAACGGCGAGGTCATCCGCCTCGACGGCGCCATCCGCATGGGCGCCCGCTGAGGCTTTTCACGAGGAGAGACGACGCATGACGATTTCCGTGGGCGACCGGCTGCCCGAGGCGACGCTGTTCGAGATGGCGGAGGGCCAGCCGGCCACGATAGCCAGCGGCGATGTCTTCGCCGGCAAGACCGTGGCCCTGTTCGGCCTGCCGGGGGCCTATACCGGCACCTGCAGCCGGGTCCACATGCCGAGCTTTGTCGCCGCCGCCGGGCAGTTGCGGGCGAAAGGGGTGGACGCGGTGGTCTGCCTGACGGTCAACGATCCCTTTGTCGCCTCTGCCTGGGGCGAGGCGACCGGGGCGACCGCCGAGGACATCCGTATCGTCGCCGACCCCTTCGCCGAGTTGACGAAGAAGATGGGGCTGGACTACGACGGCTCGGCCCGCGGCCTTGGGGTGCGCTGCAGGCGCTTCTCGGCGCTGGTCAAGAACGGCGAGGTAACGATCCTGAACCTGGAGGAAGCCCCCGGTCAGGCGGTCTGCTCGGTGGGCGAGGTGCTGGTCGACCAGATCTGAGCCGGGCCCAGGAAGGTCGCATGGATGACCTCTCGCAGGCAGGGCGCTGCCCCGCCCGCGAGAGGCCCGGACCTGCCCCGGCTGCGCCGGGGCAACCCGTGGCGGAGGGCGGCGGCGGGGCTTCGCCCGTCAGCCCCGGGCGCCGAGGCTGCAGAGACAGGCGATCGGCTCGGTCAGGTCGGCCTGGTGGATCACGCCGGGAGAGCTCGCGGCCAGCGCGTCCATCTTCTTCGCCAGCTTCACATCCAGCTCGGTCAGGCCGCCGGCGTCATGGGTTGCCAGCGTCACGTCCACCGTGCGGTAGACGTTCAGCCATTCCGGGTGGTGGTTCCACTTCTCGCACCAGATCGCGACCCGCGCCATCCAGCCCCAGGCTTCGACGAAGTTCTTGAAGATGTAGACCTTGCGGATGGCGTCGCGGCCCTCGACCGCGCCCCAGCCGGCATCGCCAAGCGGGGCCAGTTGCGCCATGCGCTCGTCCTGGGTCAGCAGTTCGGCCATCGCCGCCTCCTTCTGTTCGTGATCGCCCGTGGCGGGCGCGTTCGGTGCCGCCTGGCTCAGCCGCCCTTGCGGAACGGCGTCATCTCCGCCAGTGCGGCGTTCTCCTCGGTCACCGCGGCGCGTTCGGCGCGCAGATAGTCCGCGACCGCCCGGCGGAAGCCCGGATCGGGGATATGGTGCAGCGAGCGTGTCAGCACCGGCTCGTAGCCGCGCGCCAGCTTGTGGGGCCCCTGCGCACCGGCTTCGACCCGGGCCATGCCGTGCAGGATGGCATGGTCGATGGCCCGGTAGTAGCAGACCTCGAAATGCAGGCAGGGGTGGTCCTCGACGCAGCCCCAGTAGCGGCCATAGAGCGTATCGCGGCCGATGAAGTTCAGGGCTCCCGCCACCCATCGGCCCGCGCGTTCGCACATCACCAGCAGGATGTCGTCCGCCATGGTCCGGTGGATCAAATCGAAGAATGCCCGCGTCAGGTAGGGCCGCCCCCATTTGCGGCTGCCGGTGTCCTGGTAGAACCGCCAGAAGGCGTCCCAGTGTTCGGTCCGCAGGTCGGCGCCGGTCAGCGGAACTATGCGAACCCCGGACGCAGCCGCCTGGGCGCGCTCCCTGCGGATCTGCTTGCGCTTGCGCGACGACAGGCCGGCGAGGAAGGCGCCAAAATCCGCATAGCCGCGGTTCTGCCAGTGGAACTGCTGGTCGGCGCGCTGCAGCAGGCCCATCTCGCCCCCCAGCGCATATTCCGCCTCGGTGCAGAAGGTCACATGCAGCGACGAGATCGCGTTGCGCTCGGTCAGGCTGACGGCGCCCCGCAGCAGGGCGGCGCGCACGGATTCGGCCTCGATCTCGCCGGTGCCGCGCGCCAGCAGGCGCGGGCCGGTCGCGGGCGTGAAGGGCACGGCGGCCTGGAGCTTCGGGTAGTACTGCCCGCCGGCGCGTTCCCAGGCATGGGCCCAGGAATGGTCGAACACGTACTCGCCCTGGCTGTGGCTCTTCAGGTAGAGCGGCATGACGCCGAGGACGCGGCCCTCGACCGAGGCCACCAGGTGATGCGGCGCCCAGCCGGTATCGGGCGCGGCCGAGCCGCTCTGCTCCAGCGCCAGCAGGAAGCGGTGGGTGGTGAAGGGGGAAAGCGGGCGGCCGCCATCCCCGGCCTCGGGCGCGGCGCAGGCATCCCAGTCGCTGGCGTCGATGCGGTCGATGCCGGGGATCACCCGGATCTCGACCAGCCGGTCGCTGCCGTCCATCCGTTCTCCCCGGGCGTTTCGAAAGCCAGGTCTTCGGCGTGAAAGGTCGGGCGCGGACCCGCGCACGTCAAGAGCCGATGCCCGATATTCCGCCGGCAGGGCGCGCGAAGCGCGCGCCTGGCGGCGGCGGGGGCGGTGGTGGGCTGCCGCGCGCGGATGGGCCGGGCGCGAAAGCGCATGGCCCATCGGGTGCAACGCGTTTCGCGGAATTACTGCTCGCGCATGGCGCGGTTGAAGTAGTCGGTGATCGGCTTGACCAGGTAGTTGATCGGGGTGCGCTCGCCGGTCTGGATGAAGACCTCGACCGGCATCCCGGCGACCAGCTCCTGGCCCTCCAGCTTGGCCAGCTCGCCCTCGTCCAGCAGCACTTCGGCGCGGTAGAAGGACCGCTTCGTCGCCTCGTCGAAGAAGGCGTCGGGCGAGACCTTCGAGACCTTGCCGAACAGCTCGGGCGTGGTTCGGGCGTTGAAGGACGAGAAGCGCAGCACGGCCTCCTGCCCGGAATGGACCGTGTCGATATGGATCGGCTCGACCTGGGCGTCGACCACCAGATCGGAATCGGTCGGCACGATGTAGAGCACCGGCTCGGCCGGGCGCACCACCGACTTCAGCGCGTGCACCGTCATGTCCAATACCACGCCGGCCAGCGGCGCGCGGATATCCAGCCGCGACAGTTTCTCGTTCAGTGCGATCCGCTGCTCCTTCAGCTCCAGCTCGCGATAGCCGAGGTCGCGCAGGTTGCTGATCGCCTCCTCGCGCCGTGTGGCGACCATCCGCAGGCGTTCGATCTCGATC
>DATHZU010000205.1:0-2238 GCA_035458445.1 Thermohalobaculum sp.
TGGGTGGTTGTGCGCGCTATGTGGATAGTGTCGGAGGCGGCTGTGACGGTATCGGGTGTCGGCAGCTCTGGATATCGGTGGCAGGTGTCTGGGGCGGTCTGCGGCGGCCGTCCGAGGGACATTTTCGATAGTCGCGCCAGCGGTTTTGTGCTCAAGGCGTCGGGCTGAACGGGCAGCAGGTCGAGCGTCCCTGTTACCGGTCCCGGATCGGTGGCGCCGGTTCTTCTGAGCTGTTGGTGTCGGCACCGGATTCATGATGATGCAATCCGGATCGGGGTGTGGGGCGGCGCGCGGGGCTGGTGTCCGCGCTCGAAGGTCTCGATGACGATCATGCGTCCGCCGCAGCATGGGCAGGACCGTGCCGGGGGCGTTGGTTCGCTGTCCTCGCTGGCTTGATCGTTATCGGTCTCGGTGACGGGTATGGCGAGGAGCTCACGGGCGCGTGCGATGTTGCGGACACGGCCACCATTTGCGAACAGCCCATAGTGCCTGATGCGGTGAAACCCGCCCGGCAGCACGTGGATGAGGAAGCGTCGGATGAACTCGGGGGCGGTCAGCGTCATGGTCTTGTAACGCTCACGTCCCTTGGTTCGGTAATCCTTCCATCTGAAGGTCACATTGGCCCCGTCGAAGGCAATGAGCCGGCTGTTCGAGATGGCGATCCGGTGGGTATAGCGTGAGAGATAGGCGAGCACCGCCTCGGGCCCGCCGAACGGTCTCTTGGCGTAGACCACCCATTCGGCCTTGCGCAACGGCGCGAGATGGGCGTCGAAGGCGTCGCGGTCGGCCAGCGGCGCCAGGTCGTTGAAGAAGGCGAGCTGTCCGGCCTTGTGGGCGGTTGTCAGCTTCTCCAGAAACAGCCGGCGGAACAGGCGCGAGAGCACGCGCACGGGCAGGAAGAAGCCGGGTCGGCAGGCCACCCAGCGTGTCCCATCGAGGGAGATGCCACCGCCCGGCACGATCATGTGGACATGCGGGTGATGGGTGAGCGCCGAACCCCAGCTGTGCAGCACCGCGGTCATGCCGATACGGGCGCCGAGATGCTTTGGGTCTGCGGCGATGGTGATCAGCGTCTCGCTGGCGGCCTTGAACAGGATGTCGTAGACCGCCGCCTTGTTGTGGTAGGCCACCTCGGCAATCGGGGCCGGAACGGTGAACACCACATGGTAGTAGGGCACGTCGAGGAGTTCGTTCTGGCGCGCGGTCAGCCAGTCCCTGGCGGCTGCCCCCTGACACTTGGGACAATGGCGGTTGCGGCACGAGTTATAGGCGACAAGCTCGTGGGCGCAGTCCTGGCAACGTTCCACATGACCGCCAAGGGCTGCGGTGCGGCAGCGCTCGATGGCGGACATGACCTTGAGCGCCCCGAGGCTTATATGACCCGCATTGGCATCTCGCCAGGCATCGCCGCAGGTACGGAAGATATCGGCGACCTCGAGCGCCGGGCGGGGCACTTACGCCGGCGGTCTCCCCGCCAGATGATCGAGCGGGCTTTTGACCTGGCGCAGGGTCCGTGTGGCGACCTGGGCATAGAGCGCGGTGGTCTCGAGCTTCTTGTGCCCGAGCAGCAGCTGGATGACGCGGACATCGACCTTCTGCTCCAGCAGGTGCGTGGCGAAGCTGTGCCTGAGCGTGTGCAGCGACACCCGCTTGTCGATACCGGCCGCCTCGGCTGCGGCATGACAGGCACGATTGAGCTGGCGTGTCGTCAGGGGGTTGACCGGGTTCTGGCCGGGGAACAGCCAGCCCTGGGGTCGTGCTTCCCGCCACCAGTTCCGCAGCAGATGGAGAAGCTGTTCGGACAGCATGACATAGCGGTCCTTGCGTCCCTTGCCCTGTTCCACCCGGATGACCATGCGGTCGCTGTCGATGTCGGCGATCTTGAGTGAAACCACCTCGGATGCGCGCAGACCGGCGCCGTAGGCCACGCTGAGCGCCGCCCTGTACTTGAGCCCCGGCGCCGCGTCGAGAAGCCGGGCGACTTCTTCGGGGCTAAGCACCACCGGCAATTTACGGGGCTCGCGCTCCGTGGTCAGCACCTCCGCCACAGCGCTCCGGTCCAGCGTGACGGTGAAGAAAAAGCGTAACGCTGAGACAGAACGGTTCATACTGCCGGCCGAGGCGCCGGCCGATCTCATGTGCAGTTGGTCTTTCGGCCGTTCTGTGGCTGCAGCCACTGAATCGATACGCGCGCGAACAGTGGCGGCAGGCCGCCGAGCAGGCGTGCGACGATTGGGC
>DATHZU010000206.1:0-6108 GCA_035458445.1 Thermohalobaculum sp.
CGACCATGACCAGGGTCGCCTATCCCGAGATGCGGGCGCAGGGCTACGACCCGCGTCTGGCGGCGGGCTCGCTGGCCGCGGGCGGCACGCGCGGGATCATGATCCCGCCCTCGATCGCGCTGCTGCTGTACGCGCTGATCACCGAGAACTCGGTCGGCACCATGTTCCTGGCGGGCTTTCTGCCGGGGCTGCTGGCCTTCGTGCTGTATGTGGCCTGCGTCACCGTGATGGCGCAGTTCTGGCGGCCCTCGGCCGCGCATGCGGCGGCCGATCTGGGGCCGCTCGGCCTGGCGCTGCGGCGCTTCGCACCGGTGGCGGTGCTGTTCGGCCTGGTGATGGGCGGGCTCTATGGCGGCTTCTTCACCCCCACCGAGGCCGGCGGCGCCGGGGCGGCGCTGGCGCTGGTCTTCGCCCTGGCCCGCGGGCTGCGCTGGCCAGGTTTCATCGACGCGCTGCGCGAGACCGTGCAGCTGAGCGCCACCATCTTCGTCATCCTGATCGGCGCCGAGGTCTTCGGCTATCTGCTGTCGGTCAGCCAGATCTCGTTCGCCATGGCCGACATGATCCGCGAGGCGGGCTGGGCGCCCTGGCAGCTGATGCTGGCGATCATGGTCTTCTACCTGGTGCTGGGCTGCTTCATGGAGAGCCTGGCGATGATCCTGCTGACGGTGCCGATCTTCTATCCGCTGGTCATCGATGCGGGCTTCGACCCGGTCTGGTTCGGGGTGATCGCCGTGGTGACGGTCGAGACCGGGCTGATCTCGCCGCCGGTGGGGATGAACCTGTTCGTGGTGCGCGCAGCCGCGCGCGGCCTGGAGCTGCGCGACGTGATGGTGGGGGTTCTGCCCTTCGTCTTCACCGACATCATCCGGCTGGCGATCCTGATCGCCTTTCCCTCGATCGCCCTGGCCTTGCCGCGGCTGCTGGGCGGATAGGCGAGAGCCGTTTCAGGCCGGATCGGTCCAACCAGTTCTTTCAGCCCAGCCCTTCGGTGGCGTCGTGGCCGTAGAGCCAGTCGAGCTGGCGCGCCGCGAAGCCCGGCATCAGCGCCGACACCGCCGAGACCAGCTGCCAGTTGGCGGTCAGCCCGCCGCCGCCGCGGCGGTGGAAGAACCGGCCGTTCTCGCGGCTGCGGTGCTGGACCCGGGTCACCCGCGGCCAGCGGTGCTGTTCATAGGCCAGCACCGCATCGGCGACGCTGTCGTGCCCCTGCAGCGCATGCACCAGCACCGCCACGTCCTCGAGCGCCATGGCGGCGCCCTGGCCCATGAAGGGCAGCATCGGATGCGCGGCATCGCCGATCAGCGCCACCGGCCCGTCGGCCCAGCGCACCTGCTCGGGACGGCCGAAGAGGCCCCAGAGGAAGGTCGAATCCACATGTTCCAGCAGCCGGGTCACGTCCGGGTGCCAGCCCTGGAAGGATTGCCTGAGCTCGTCGGGGTCACCCTGGGTCGACCAGCCCTCGGCGGTCCAGGCGCCGCGCTCGACCACGGCGACGAAGTTCACCAGCTTGCCGCCGCGCAGGTAGTAGGTGACCAGATGCCGCCCGGTGCCGCCCCAGACGGTGGCGTTGGGCGCGACCAGGCCCGCCGGCAGCCGGTCGGCCCGGATGGTGCCGCGCCAGGCGACCTGGCCGGAGAATTCGGGGGCCTCGGGACCGTTCACCTGGGCCCGGATCACCGAGCGGATGCCGTCGGCGCCGATCAGCAGATCGGCTTCGAGGGCGGGGCCGCTTTCCAGCTTCAGCGCCGGGCCTTCGGGGCGCAGCACGTAGCCGGTCGCCTTCTCGCCGGTACGGAGCTCGGCGCCCGCGGCCTGCGCCGCGACGGTCAACGCGTCCAGCAGGTCGGCCCGGTGCAGATGCAGGTAGGGTGCGCCCCAGCGGGCCTCGGCGCGGTCGCCGAGCGGGGCGCTGAAGATGCGCGCGCCGGTGCGCCCGTCGCGCATCTCGGCAACCTTGGGCCGGAAGCCGGTGGCGGCGACCGGGTCAAGCACCCCCAGCCAGCGCAGCACCTTGGCGGCATTGGGGCTGGTCTGCAGCCCGGCGCCGACTTCGCTGATGACCGCGGCTTCCTCGCAGACGGTCACCTGCCAGCCTGCGCGGGCCAGGCCCAGCGCGGCCGCCATGCCGGCGATTCCGCCGCCTGCGATCGTTGCGCGTTTCATCACCGGCCTCCCGCAATCACCATCCGCCTGGGATGGATTCGCATGTCAGGATGGCGGCGGCATTGATCTTTCGCAAGGATTCCTGCCGGAGCCCCCCGGATCGGCGGCGCGCGCGGCGAAACCTGTGCGTTTTACTCGTTGCGGCTGATCACCCGCAGGCGCGGCGCGCCCGAGGCATCCCGGCCCTTCGCGTCCGGGTCGCCCGTTGCAACCGGACGCGGCGCCAGCGACGGATGCGGCAGCAGTTCCCAATAGGGCCGGTCCGAATAGGGACCGGACTGGCGCATGTGCAGCCGAGCCAGGGACTGGCCGCTGGCGGGCTCGCGGTAGATCATTCCGTCCGTCAACTGGGCGTTCTCGTCGATCACCCCGCTCGCCAGCGCCAGGATCTGGTCGAGCATGGTCTCGCGGCTGCTGTGGGAGGGCGGCCCGACGATCTCGTGGCCGATGAAGCCGTTCAGGCCCAGCGTGGCGACGCCGGGCTGCAGCGGCTCGGCGGCCATCTGGCCGAGATCGAGATCGGCCTGGACCGGCGCCGGCAGGATCTGCCAGCGGATCCAGAACTCCAGCGGCGCCTGGCCATCGATGAAGCGCTCCATCTCGCGGCCGAAGGTGCCCATCGGAACGGCGTTGCGCGCCGGGATCCACACCACCGCCTCGGGCTCGACGATGCTGGCGACCGCCGCCGTGGCGAGCGTCACCGCGGTGGCGCGGTCGAACATCGCGTCGGTGCCGCTGCCGCCGTTGCTGTCGTCCTCGGAGATCAGCAGATGCGCCCGGTGGTCGGACAGCCGGCCGATGCCGCCGCGCCAGAGCGCCGGATTGACGAAGCCGAGCAGGGTCGTGGGGTTGCAGAGCGGTTTCGACGACACCGACACCGTCAGGCGCACGCCGGCGATCTCGAAGCGGTATTCCGCCGGCGAGCGGCGCAGACCGGCCAGGATGCCGCGCCGTGCCCCGTCGTCGAGCATCCTTACCCGGGCGCCGGCCAGCGCGACGACCTCGCGCAGCGCGTCGTATACCCGCTCGGCATCGAGCTTCGGCGCCCGCGCCAGCAGGACCGCAGCCCCGAATACCGGGCGTGGGCCCTTGTCCGATGATTTCTCCGCCACGCCCATTCTCCCCTGCGACCGAAGCCGCGCCGCCAGTTTATGCCCGAAAAGTTACCTTGAACCTGGAAAACCGTTACGCCGCGCCCGTCGAGGGAACGCGTAAATGGCCCCGATTACCCGCCCGTGTAGGCAGTGACCGGGGTCAGACGATAAACCGGTGTATTCGTGACCGCGCCCATGCGGACATATTCCACATGGTACCAGGTCTTGTCCTTCGTCCCCACCTGCGAGCCGTCGGGCGGGGCCTTGCCGAGCCGGACATGGATCGCCGCGAGCTGGAACAGGTGGCCGACCGTCTGCTCGAGCGACCGCTTGTTGGGGGCGATCTCCATCTCCATGCCCAACAGCGCCTCGAGGCCGCGCGACGCGGCGCCCGGGTTCAGCCCGTGGGTCGGCGGGACCAGCAGCCAGCGCAGCCAGAGGGGCAACGGCGCCAGGCCGTCGGCCAGCGACTGCACGAAGTCGGGGATCACGTCCGGCGGCGTCGCGTTGCCGGCCGGGTGCCACACGATACCGGCCGGGTCGCTGAGCAGCGAGACCGCCGCCGCCGTGACCGTCACCGCGACCGCGCGGTCATAGTTCAGGTCCGGGTCGTTGGGGTCGTTCGGATGCGCATCGGCGATCATCACATGGCCACGCGAGCGGCTGAGGCGCTGGACGCCCTCGCTCCACAGAGCCGGGTTGACGCGCTCCTCCAGGGCCTTGCCGGTGAAGGCCGGCTTGTCGCCGCCGCCGACCAGCGTGCTGAGGCCGTTGACGCGCAGCATGGCGCTGGGCGGCCCCTTCAGGCGCCGCTTCAGCAGGCTGAACTTCGGCTGGTCGCCGGCCTGCTTCATGCGCGGATCGAAGATCGCGATCGTGCCGGTGCCGTCGAGAATGTCGTTGATGGTGTCGAGCAGTTCCTGCGGCGTGAAGCGCGGCGGCTGCCACAGAGCCATGGTCGCACCGAACACCAGGTTCGGGTTGACCTTCGGCATACCGGGATGGACTTCGACAAGCCCCCGGTCCGGATCGGTGAGATCGAGCGTGCCGTCGCCGTCGCTATGCTGGCCGTAGCCGCGCTGCATGGCCGGGAATCCGCTGGGACCCAGATCAATCAGCTGGTCGGGCGCACGTCCGGAAATACCGGACGCCGGCGCAACGCCGCCGCCCTGCGCAAGCTTTCTCGGACCCGGGTCGATCCCAGGTACCGGAATGATCTTTGGGTTGCCCTGCACCACTGGCGCAACTCCTTCCGGATCGAGACGCTGACCCGATTTTCTCCCTCAATTCGCCAAACGCGAATACGCCAAGTCAATGACAGAGTAGCGACCAGTAGCACCGGATCTCGACCGGCAGCGCAAGCAGATGATCGTCTATTCCGTCATTTCCCCACGAACTACGATATATCATTTGCAGACATTTTGGAACAGAGAGTTTCCCGTACTTCCTGGTTTCACGAGCGTTTTCTTAGGCGGCACCGGCAACCAACCCCCTGGAATCGGGCACCAGGGCCAGAACCGGGGCGTCGTTTCCGTGCCCGCGCGGCATGTGGCGCACCACAAACTCGCGTCCCAGCCCGAAGCTCAACCTTGAGGCGTGCTCGGGCAGTGTCCCGTCGGTGATGATTCGTTCCGCCAGGTCCAGCGCGATCTCGAAGGCAACTTCGGACGGGAAACTGTCCTGTCCGACTTCGAGCTCGGCTCCCAGAATCTGGTACAGTCCCCGGGTCACGACCCCCGCGGAGCGTCGGTCCCCCGCACCGAAGCGGTCCGCCCCGACCCACAGGTTCACCGGCGCCGTGCCGGTGGCAAGATCGTCGGCAAGAGACAGGAGCTCCGCCCGCGGCAGACAGCGCAGCGAGGCATGCCAGACGATGCCCGCGACATCGACCAGCCTGGCCACCGCGATGGACACCAGGGTCAGCGCGAGCGCGCGGTCGTGGTTCTGGTCCAGGTCCGATGAAATCCTCGCATGCACTTCGGCGACTTCCACATGCGCCCTGCACCGCCCGATCGCGCCATGTGCGCCCGGCCAGTACTTCGCGTCGAGACCGGCGATTTCCGCGGTGTCGAAGGCCGGGCGGTCGTAGCCGATGACCGCGATCGTGACGCCGTTCAGGTTGATGCCGACCGCGGGCGGGGCGGAAGCCCGGCTCCAGACGCCGCCGGCGCCCGGCTCCTCCTCGTAGGAGGTGAGCGAGGGCTCGAGATCGACCTCGGCGCCCGTACCGGCGATCAGTTTGCTCAATACGTGCAGAAGCTGGTGCGGCGTGAACCGCGGCAGCGACTTCATCGGCAAGGTTGCCGTGTGCCCGGGGCGGCGGTCCGCGTGGCCGTTGTGGTCGAGTATCATGTTCCTATGTCCTCTTGCGACCGATTAGGGGCCGTACGAACGCCGCCCGCGCCTGATAGAGAACTCGTTGAAAGCGCCATGTCCGTCAGCGCCCCAACAACATTCAAACCATTTGAATTGAAGTATTCGATTCGGGTTGGTGGCACCGGTTGATCCAGCATTATGTCCGTTTGTTGCCTCATTCTTGCCATTTTTGAAGCCACCCGCAAGCGCAATCTGCCACTACATCACGCGCAAGGCCCCGCCGACGGCGCCGCCAGAAGCCCGACTGGGGGCGAAAGATTCATGATTTCAGTCGGTTATACCGGGACCCGGTCGGGCAGGATGCCCTCGACGCATCCTGCAATAATTCGCCCGCCTATCCAAATATAGGTTGAGTTCCGCTACTTGAACACAAGTAAAAAGCGACTCAATTGTCGAGGAACGACCTGAGCTTGCGCGAGCGGGACGGGTGCTTGAGCTTCCTCAGCGCCTTGGCCTCGATCTGCCGGATGCG
>DATHZU010000207.1:0-17277 GCA_035458445.1 Thermohalobaculum sp.
AGGGCGGCGACTGACCTGCCTCAGGCGGGGTCTGCAATTCTGCCCGGCGCGAGGCCGAGCGCCGGGCGCGGGCGCGGGCCTGGGCGGCGAGCTTCCCGGCGGCGGTCTCGCGGCCGATGGCGCGCGACAGCGCGGCGCGCAACGGCCGGGCACTGGCCGTCAGTTCCGCGACCCTCACCTCCTCGGCGCGCACCGCGCTGGCCAGCCGGTGGCACCACTTTGCCGTGGCGGCCATCTCGGCGGCCGAGAGCGCGGCCGTGCCCTGCCCGGCGGCGCCGATATCGGCCTTCAGCGCACCGATCCGGCGCCTGACGGCCTCGATTTCGGCAAGCATGGCGGCGAGACGTATCTCGTCGGCAGCCCGCGCCGCCGCGAGCACCCTCAACAGGCGTTCGAAGGCCGCAACCGGGGTCACGCGCCGGCCTCCCGCGCCTTGCGGCGCATCTGGTCGGCGAAGATGATCGCCGCCGCGACCGCCTTGTACTGCTCGGGCGGGATCTCCGCGCCGATCTCGACCAGCCCGTGCAGCGCCCGCGCCGTGGGCGGATCCTCGTGCACCGGCACGCCCGCCTCCTCGGCGCGCGCGCGGATCGCCAGGGCGATCTCGTCCACGCCCTTGGCGACGCAGACCGGGGCCGATCCGTCATGCCGGTTCCATTTCAGCGCCACGGCATAGTGGGTGGGGTTCGCGACAACCACGTCAGCCGACGGCACCTCGTTCAGCATGCGGTTGTTGGCGATCTGGCGGGCGCGCTCGCGGCGCTGGGCCTTCATGTAGGGATCGCCCTCGGACTGCTTGCCCTCGTCTTTCAGCTCCTGATGGGTCATGCGCATCCGCTTCAGGTGGTGCAGCCACTGCCAGACCACGTCGAAACCGGCCAGCGCGGCCGAGAGGATCAGCACGCCGGTCAGGATCAGCCCGAACTGGTGCATCAGCAACGGGCCGGCCTGCCCTGCGTCCAGCCACACATATTGCGCCAGACGGTCGGCCTCACTGTAGACCGCGATGCCGACGACGGCGCCGAGCGCGGTCAGCTTGACCACGCTCTTGGCGAATTCGACCATGCCGCGCGCGCCGTATTTATTCTTGGCGTTCTCCAGCGGCGAGATTCGCGACAGCTTCCACGCGATCCGTGACGGCACGAAGACGATGCCGCGCTGCGCCACCAGCAGCGCCAGCATCAGCGCCGCCGGGGCCAGGAGCAGCGCCAGAAGCGGCGGCGCCAGCCCGGCCCCCAGCGCCGCCAGCACGTCGGCGGCGGCGGGCGAGGTCAGTTGCTCTCCCAGCTCGAACGGATGGTCCAGGAAGCCGGTCAGCGTGGCGCCCATCCTTTCGGCCGCCCATCCGCCGCCCAGCGCCATGGCGATTCCGAAGCCCACATAGACGGCCAAGGTCTGGGCGTCGCGCGATTGCGGCAGGTCGCCCTGCTCGCGCGCCTTCTCCAGCCGCCGCGGGGTGGCTTCGTGGGACTTCTCGGCCGAGCTGTCGCTGTCGCCGCCGCTCACCGCAGCCCCCCCAGCGGATCGGCCAGAATCCGGTCCAGAACCAAGCCCCAATGGGCGAAGATCTCGGGCAGCGCGATATACAGCACGCCCAGGCCCAGCCCGATCAGCAGCGGCGCCCCCACCAGCGCCACCAGCAATTGCGGCATCGCCCGGCTGAGGGCGCCGAGCGCCAGGTTGTAGGCGAATCCGATGGCGATGAACGGCAGCGCCAGCGAGACACCCAGCCCGAAGGCTTCGGCGACCCGGGCCACGGTCCAGTCCGCCGCATCGCCGGCCACCGGGATCTGGCCGAAGGGGAAGACCCGGTACAGCCCCGCGAGCGCGGCCACCAGATGAACGTGCAGCCCCGCCATCATCGCCAGCACGATGCCGCCCATGGCCAGCAGCGTGGCGATGGTCGGCTCGGGCTCCGGCGCCACGCCGGCGCCGAACATCTGCGAGATCGACAGGTTCTGCGCCGCGATCGCCCCGGCGGTCTGCAGCGCGATCACCAGCAGGCGGAAGGCCAGCCCGATGATCAGGCCGGCCATCGCCTCGGCCAGGATCAGCCTCGCGAGGTCCGACACCTGCGCCGGCTCCGGCGGGGCGGCAGGTGCGATCAGCGGCACCAGCAGCGCGGCCAGCGCCAGCGCGCCGCCGAGGCGCACCCGCACCGGCACCGCCCGCTCGCCGAAACCCGGCACCAGGAACAGCGCCGCGCCGGTGCGGGTGAAGACCCCGATGGCGACGAAGACCAGCGCCCCGGCCTGATCGAAGAGCGCGGCGAGCGGGGCCACGGCGGCGCCCGCCTCAGGCGGTGCCGACGAGCGACAGCGCGGTGGAGCTGCCGATCTCATCGAACGAGAGCACCGGGTTGTGGATGCCCTTGGCTTCCAACACCTGGCGCAGGAAGCGGCGGCGGCGCGCCGAGGTAGCGACCGCCGGATAGACGCCGCGCGCCGCCGCCGGGGCCAGCAGGCCGCCGACCGACCGCGCCAGCCGGTTGAACTCCTCGGGCGGCAGAGCGATGTCGGGCTGTCCGTCGTCGCCCCGCTCGTGCTCGGCGAACAGCGCCTCCCATTGCGGGCCCAGTTGCACCAGGGGCAGCTTGCCGTCGCGGCCGCACAGCCGCGAGACGATCAGGAAGGCGATGCGGCGGCGCACATGCTCGACGATCTGCTCGGGCGCCAGCCCCGCGCCGCGGCCCTCGGCCGTTGCCTCCAGGATCAGCGGCAGGTTGCGCACCGAGACCCGCTCCTCCAGCAGCAGGCGCAGCACGGTCTGCAGCAGGTCGTGCGGCACCTTTTCGGGAATGAACTCGTCCAGCAGCCTGCGATTGGCGTCGGCGCGGGCCGGGTCGCTGGGGCGGGTGTATTCGGCCAGCAGGCTGCGCAGCGCCCGGCGCGTGAACAGCCGGCCGAAATTGGCCTTGATGGTCTCCAGCAGATGGGTGGCGATCACCTCGCCCGGCGCGATCACCGGCAGGCCCAGCGCCGCGGCATCCTCCTGATGCGCCTGGGCGACCCAGCGCGCCGGGGCGCCGTAGACCGGCTCCTCGACATCCTCGCCGGGCAGGTCGAGTTCCACGTCCTGGCGGGTCAGCACCAGCACGCTGCCGGGCCGCAGCACCGCGCGGGCAACCTCGATCCCCTGCACGAAGACCGAGTAATGCCGCTCCGGAATCAGCGGGTCGTCGCTGAGGCGCACCTCGGGCATGATGAACCCGAACTCCGAAGCGATGTGGCGGCGCATGTTGACGATGCGCTTCTCCAGCCCGACGCCGGGGTCGAGCACCGAGGCGATCAGGTCCGGGGCAAAGCGGACATGAACCTCGTCCACGTCCAGCAGGTCGCCCAGCGAGCGGCGGGCCACGACCTCGCCCGTCGCCGGGGTTTCCTCCGGCTCCAGCGTGGCTTCGGCGCGGGCGGAGATGACCCGGTCCGACAGGACCGCCGCCCCGGCGAGAACCGCCGCGCCCAGGATGAACGGCGAGAACGGCAGGCCCGGCATGAAGGCGAAAAGCGCCATCAGCCCCGCGACCGTCGCCAGGGCCCCGGGATAGCCGCCGAGCTGGTCCAGCAGCGCCCGGTCGGCCGACCCCGCGGCCCCGCCTTTCGACAGCAGCAGCGCCGCGCCGATCGAGGTGATGACGCTGGGGATCTGGCTCACCAGCCCGTCGCCGACGGTCAGGATCGAATAGGTCTCGATCGCCGCCGAGAAGGTCATCTCGTGGACCCCGATGCCCATCGCCAGGCCGACGACGAGGTTCAAAAGCGTGATCAGGAGCCCGGCGATGGCGTCGCCCTTGACGAATTTCGAGGCGCCGTCCAGCGAGCCGAAGAAGGTGGTCTCCTCCTGCTCGATGCGGCGGCGCTCCTTGGCCTCCTGGTGGGTGATCGCGCCTGCGGCGACGTCGGAATCGATCGCCAGCTGCTTGCCCGGCATGCCGTCCAGCGCGAAGCGTGCGCCGACCTCGGCCATGCGGCCCGCGCCCTTGGTGATGACGATGAAATTGACGATCAGCAGCACCGAGAACACCACCAGCCCCAGGAACACGCTGCCGCCCATGATGAACATGGCGAAGCCCTCGATCACGCCGCCCGCCGCGCCGGTGCCGGTATGGCCCTGGCCGATGATCAGCTTGGTCGACGAGACGTTGAGCGACAGGCGCAGCATCAGCGAGGCCAGCAGCACCGTCGGGAAGGCCGAGAAATCCAGCGGGCGCTCGATGAACAGCGTCACCGTGAAGACCAGGATCGCCAGTGCGAAGGAGAGCGACAGCCCCAGATCCGAGATTCAGCGCCAGCGGGTCCGCCAGGCGGGCGCGATTCGGCGGATCAGCGTCGCGGTGCTGGTCGACGGCATCACCGCGCAGGCGGACGGCGGCGAGCCGGTGTGGGAGGCGCGGCCCGCCGAGGAACTGGCGGCGCTGCGCCAGCTCGTCATCGCCGCGATCGGGTATGACGAGGGCCGTGGCGATATCGTCACCGTCGAGAGCATGCAGTTCCAGCCCGACGCCACCCCCGGCGCACTGGTCGAAGCCTCACCCTGGATGCGCCTGCTCGAACGCAATGCGATGACGCTGATCCAGATCGGCGTGCTGGCCGTCGTCACGCTCGTGCTGGCGTTGGCCGTGGTCCGCCCGATCCTGACCCGTCCGATGCCGGCCCTGCTCCCCGCCGGACGCGAGATCGCCGCGATCGCCGGGCCCGGGGCCGGGGCCGAGGGCGGCGGCGCGGGCACCCCGGTCCGCACCGGCGAAATCGTCACCGACAGCGCCGAGCCCGAGCGCATCCCCGACAGCGAGAGGTTGCGGCTGGCCGCGACCGAGAAGCCCGAGCAGACGGTCTCGACCCTGCATGACTGGCTGACCTCGACCGAAGGCGAGGCAGCCTGATGGGCGGACGAATCTCCCTGGAAAGTTTCGACGATTGCGTCGGTGGCGCCGGGCCCCAGGACGACGTTCCCGGGATGAACGGCGGCGATTCCCCGGAGCCGGATGCTCCGTCCGCGGCGGCGCCGGAACCCGAGATCGACCACGAGGCCGAGCGCATCGCCGCCCTGACCCGGCTCGCCGCCGCGCTCGAGACCGTAGCCGCCGAACAGGCAGCGCTCCGCGCCGCCTGCCAGCGCCAGGCCGCCACGGCCTTCGGCCAGGCGGCCGCGGCGGTGCTGCCGGCGCTGGCCCGGGCCGCGTTCTGCGCCCAGGTCGCCGAGACCGCGAGGACCGTGGCCCAGAATGGCCGCTGGCCGGACCTGGTGGTGTCGGTGGCCGAGGAGCAGGCGCAGGAGATCGCCGAATTTCTCGGCCGCGGCCGGCCGCCGCCGGCCCTCAGGATCGAGCCCCGGCCGGACATCCCGCCCGGCGAAGCCGAGATCGCCTGGGACGGTGGCGGGGCCGAGATCGACGCCGCCGCCATCGCCGAGACCACCCTCGCCGGATACCGGCGTGAACTGGATGTCCTTGCGCAAACCGGAGCATGATCCATGAGCACCCCCGAGGAAACCGCGCGCGGCGGGTCGCAGCCCCCCGCGCTCAACAACGCGACGGCGGATGACGGCCCGCCGGTTCTGGACGGCCGCGACAACAGCCCGGAGGGCAAGTACCGGCGCGCGATCTTCGCGGTGCCGGTGGATGTCGTGGTCTCGGTCGGCCACGCCCGGCCCGCAATCGGCGAACTGCTGGCGATGCGCCGTGACATGGTGCTGCCGCTGTCCAGCCGGATGGACGACCCGGTCGAGATCCTGGTCGGCGACCGGGTCATCGCCCGGGGCGAACTGGAAGAGCTCGACGACGAAAGCGGCCGTCTGGCGGTCCGGCTGACCGAGGTCGTGGATGTCAGCGACCTGTTCTGACCGCCGGTGCCGGGCCGCCGCGGCGGTCCTGCCGGCCCTCGCGCTGGTCCTCCTGTTGGCCCTGCCCTCGCCGGCAGCGGCCCAGACGGTGACGCTGGACCTCGGCAACGGCGCCAGCGTCACCGGCCGGGCGGTGCAGCTCTTCGCGCTGATCACCGTCCTCAGCATCGCGCCCGGCATCGCGATGATGGTGACCTGCTTTCCGTTCATGGTCACCGTGCTGGCGCTGCTGCGCCAGGGAATCGGCCTGCAGCAGTCGCCGCCGAACATGCTGATCGTCACGCTGGCGCTGTTCCTGACCTGGTTCGTGATGGAGCCGGTCTTCACCCAGGCCTGGAGCGCCGGGCTCGGCCCGCTGCTGGACGGCGACATCACCGAGGAGCAGGCCTGGGCGCGCGGGACCGCGCCGTTCCGGACCTTCATGGAGGGCCGGGCCGCGCCGGAGACCATCGCCGAACTGGCCGCCGCCGCGCCCGGACAGGCGAACCTCTCGCCCGACGAGCCGGCACCGCTGTCGCTGCTGGTGCCGGCCTTCCTGCTGTCCGAATTGCAGCGCGGCTTCGAGGTGGGCTTCGTGATTTTCCTGCCCTTCCTGATCATCGACCTCGTGGTGGCCTCGATCCTGATGTCGATGGGCATGATGATGGTGCCGCCGGTCGTGGTCTCGCTGCCGCTGAAGCTGGCCTTCTTCGTGGTCGCCGACGGCTGGACGCTGCTGGCCGGCGCCCTGGTGCGCGGCTACGGTTGAGGCCCGAGACAGGCGGCCTCGCGACGGGATCGCACCGCGTCGGCGCGACGCCACCACACGCTGACGCCGCCTGGTGGACTATCGGAGTTCGCCTCCCCATATTGACGCAGTACCGGCTTTCGGCGGAGCGTGCCACGCCTCACGCGCCCATCAACCGGGCGGCCGGTGCGGACGCCATAGCCAACGCATGTTTTTGTTGCTAGATTACGGGTGTTGCGCGTTTACGCTCATGTGTCGCTCGATTGAGACCGGGTGGGGGCTGGCCGCGGGCGGAGACGCCATAGCGACCGGGAAAAGGTCAAGACAGGAGAACTTCATGACTTTTCGGGGTGCAAATCGGGACTCGGGGGTCCGGAGCGGCAGGGCAATGCAGCTGGTGCTGGGCGCGGCGCTCGCGGTCGCGATGCCGGCGGCATTAGCGAACGCTCAGGAAAAGACGCCTTCCGAGCTGTGCGCCGAGGCGATGGAAAGCTACGGCGCCGCGCCAGAGGGCGACGCCATGATCCGCAAGAGCAATGCCGGGCGGAAATCCGTTTACTCCAACGGCACGCTCGCCAATGGTGACTCGGTCCGCATGCGCTGTACGGTCCGCCGCGGCGGTGTCGTCAGCATCCAGGTTTTCGCTCCGCCGGTGATCGGCGGCGCAAATCCAGGCGCCCAGTGGACCGACGCCAATTCCTATCTGGGTCCGCCGCAGAAGAAGGCCGAGGTCAAGGCCCCGCCGCCCGAGGAGGTCGCGAACAACACGCCGCCGCCCGAGGGCGAGGCGCCGCCCGCCGACGGCGCTGAAGCCGCGCCGCCCGCCGAGCCGCCGGAGGACCGGCCGGGCACCTTCAAGCGCGCACCGAAGCCCTGATCCTGAATCTTCTGGGGTGCGCCAGCCCCCAAACGAAAAACCGGTTCAGACTGACGCGGTCTGAACCGGATTTAACTTAAGCCAGCACCACCATGGCCGAGCCGTCCCAGCGCAGCCGCACCGGGTCCTCCCATGAAATCGGCTCCTCCAGCGCGCGGAACCGGTTGGTCCGCGCGACCCGGACCAGCCCGCCGCCGTCGAGGCGGACGTTGTAGACCGACATGTCGCCCAGATAGGCGATGTCCTCGACCTTGCCGTCCAGCGCGTTTGCCGGCAGCTCGCCGGCCTCGGCGCGCCGTTCGATGGCGATCTTCTCGGGCCGCAGCGCCAGCTCCACCGGCCCGGTCAGCCCATCGCGCCCTTCGGGCAGCTCGGCCACCCCGCCCTGGGTCAGCCTGACGGCGCCGCCCGGCCCCGAGACCTCGCCCTCCAGGATGTTCACGTCGCCGATGAACTCGGCCACATAGCGGGAATTCGGCGCCTCGTAGACCTCGTGCGGCTCGCCGAGCTGGGCGATCCGCCCCTCGCGCATCACCGCCAGCCGGGTCGAGACGGTCATCGCCTCCTCCTGGTCGTGGGTGACGATGACGAAGGTCAGCCCGAGCGATTCCTGGATGTTCACCAGCTCGAACTGGGTCGCCTCGCGCAGCTTGCGGTCGAGCGCGCCCAGCGGCTCGTCCAGCAGCAGCAGCTTCGGCTTCTTCGCCAGCGCCCGGGCCAATGCGACCCGCTGCTTCTGGCCGCCCGAAAGCTGCTCGGGCTTGCGCCGCGCCAGCTTGTCGAGCCGGACCAGCGTCAGCATCTCCTCGACCCGGTCCTTGATCCCCTGCTTCGGCATGCCTTCCATCTGCAGGCCGAAGGCGATGTTCTGCTCGACCGTCATGTGCGGGAACAGCGCATAGGATTGGAACATCATGTTGACCGGGCGCTCGTGCGGCGGGATGCCGGTCAGGTCCTGCCCGTCCAGCAGGATCTGGCCGCTTTCCGGGGTCTCGAACCCGGCCAGCATCCGCAAAAGCGTGGTCTTTCCGCAGCCCGAGGGGCCCAGCAGCGCAAAGAACTCGCCCGGAAAGATGTCGACCGAAACCCCGTCGACCGCGCGTACCGGTCCGAAGGTCTTGACGATGTCACGCAACTGCAGATGCGGCCGCGCATCCGGATCGCGCCAGGGCCGGATTGCCGCCCTGCTGCTCGTCTTGTCGATCATGGCAATCCCCCGGGCATATGGCGGGGCCGCAGGCGGGCGGCCCCCGCCTCGCTCACGAGCCGGTCTTGATCTTGGTCCACAGCCGGGTCACCAGCCGCTGCGCGCGGCCGTCATAGGGCGTGACCACATACAGGTTCTCGACCGCCTCCGGCGTCGGATAGATCGCCGGATCGCCGATCACGTCCTCGTTCAGCAGCGGCTGCGAGGCCATGTTGCCATTGGCGTAGTAGACGTAGTTCGACGCCTTGGCGGCCACCTCGGCGCGCATGATGTAGTCGATGAAGATATGCGCGTTCTGCGGGTGCGGTGCATCTGCCGGGACCGCCAGCTGATCGAACCACATCAGCGCGCCTTCCTTCGGGATCGCGTATTCGACCACCACGTTGTTATCCGCCTCGGCCGCCCGGTCGCGCGCCTGCAGGATGTCGCCGGACCAGCCGACCGCCAGGCAGGCGTCGCCATCGGCGAGCGCGTTGATATAGGGCGACGAGTCGAAACTCTTCACCGAGGGCCGGATCGACTCGATCAGGGCGCCGGCGGCTTCGATGTCGGCGGCCTCCTTGGAATCGGGATCCTTGCCCAGGTAGTTCAGCGCCGCCGGGATCATCTCGTCGGCCGCATCCAGCACATGGACGCCGCAATCGGCGAATTTCGCGAGGATCGCGGGATCGAAGACCACCGACCAGCTGTCGATCGAATCCGTGCCCAGCCGCTCCTGCACCGCCCCGACATTGTAACCGATGCCGGTGGTGCCCCACATGTAGTTGATCGAATAGGCGTTGTCCGGATCGTAGCGAGCCGTACGCGCGGCGATCTTGTCCCACAGGTTGCCGATATTGGTCAGCTTGGACTTGTCCAACTTCTGGAACACGCCCGCCTGGATCTGGCGCTGCAGGAAGCCGCCCGAGGGCACCACCACATCATAGCCCGAGGATCCGGCCAAGAGCTTCGTCTCGAGGATGTCGTTCGAGTCGAACACGTCATAGACGACCTTGATGCCGGTCTCGGCCTCGAACTCGGCCAGGATCTCCTCGTCGATGTAGTCCGACCAGTTGTAGACGTTGACAACCTTGTCGGCTTCCTGGGCAAAGGCTGACCCCCCCGCCAGAGCGAGCGCGGCCGCGCCGATCACGAACAGTCTCATCATTATCTCTCCCTGTTGTTGGCGTCGCGGCGACAGGCCATGCGCGCCAGATTCGCAGTGAGACTAGCGCTCCGCCGCGCTGTGGAAAAGAGGCAAGAAGAATCCGCCGAATCCGCTTGCAGGGTCCGCCCGCAGGCGCTTACGCTCGCCCCGCACAGCGGAGAGGCTTATGGCGGCAACCGGACGGCGCAGCGTGAACTGGGGGCGGGTCGTGACGATCGGCATCCCATACCTGTGGCTGCTGATCTTTTTCCTCGCTCCGTTCCTGATCGTCCTGAAGATCTCGTTTTCCGCGCCGACCATCGCCATGCCGCCCTACGTCCCGGTCTGGGACAGCTGGGACGCGATCATCGGCCATCTGTCCGATCTGGACTTCGGCAATTACGAGTTCCTGTTCTCGGATCCGCTGTACTTGAACTCCTATCTGAACAGCGTCCAGATCGCCGGGATATCGACCCTGCTGACCCTGCTGATCGGCTATCCCATGGCCTATGGCATCGCGCGGTCGTCGCCGAACTGGCGCGCGACCTTCCTGATGCTGGTGATCCTGCCGTTCTGGACCTCGTTCCTGATCCGGGTCTATTCCTGGATCGGCATCCTCAAGACCGAGGGGGTGCTGAACACCTTCTTGCTCTGGACGGGCATCATCTCCGAGCCGCTGATCATCCACTTCACCCCCACGGCGGTCTATATTGGCATCGTCTACAGCTACCTGCCCTTCATGATCCTGCCGCTCTACGCCAGCCTCGAGAAACTTGACCTCAGCCTGCTGGAAGCGGCGGCGGATCTGGGTGCCAAGCCCTTCACGGTGTTCCGGCGGGTTACCCTGCCGATGTCGCTGCCGGGCGTGGCGGCGGGGTGTTTCCTGGTGTTCATCCCGGCGGTCGGCGAATTCGTGATCCCCGAGCTGCTGGGCGGCTCGTCGACCCAGATGATCGGCCGCACGCTTTGGTCCGAGTTCTTCCAGAACCGCGACTGGCCGGTGGCCTCGGCGGTGGCGGTGCTGCTGGTGCTGGTCCTGGTCGTGCCGATCGTGATCTTCCAGCGCGTCGCCAAGCGCGGGGGGGCCGGCTGATGAAGGGTCCTGGCCTGTTCCTGAAGGTGGCGATGGCGGTGGGTTTCGCCTTCCTCTACGCACCGATCATCATCCTGGTGATCTACAGCTTCAACGAATCGAAACTGGTCACGGTCTGGGCCGGGTTCTCGACCAAGTGGTACGCCTCGCTGTGGCAGAACCAGGGGCTGATGGATGCGGCCAAGATCTCGGCCGGGGTCGCGCTGTCGGTCTCGACGCTGGCATCGGTGCTGGGCGTTTTGGCGGGGTTCACGCTGGCCCGGATGCCGCGGTTCCTGGGGCGGACCCTGTTCTCGGGCATGGTGCTGGCGCCGCTGGTGATGCCGGACGTGATCATCGGGCTGTCGCTGCTGCTGACCTTCATCTCGATGTCGCTCGACCGCGGTTTCCTGACCATCGTGATCGCCCATGCGACCTTCTCGATGTGCTACGTCGCGGTGGTCGTGCAGTCGCGGCTGGCCGGGTTCGACACCTCGGTCGAGGAGGCGGCGCAGGACCTGGGCGCCAAGCCGGCGACGGTTTTCTTCCGCGTCACGCTGCCGCTGATCGCCCCGGCGGTGGCGGCGGGATGGCTGCTCAGCTTCACCCTGTCGCTCGACGATCTGGTGATCGCCAGCTTCGCCTCCGGGCCGGGATCGACCACCCTGCCGATGAAGATTTTCTCCTCGGTCCGCCTGGGCGTGACGCCCGAGATCAACGCCATCGCCACCATCCTGATCGGGCTGGTGGCGACCGGGACCGTGATCTACTCGCTGGTGCTGAAGCGCGCCGCCGCCCAGCGCATCCGGGCCGAGGCCGCGCACAAGGGTTAGATCAACCCGCCGCCCGCGCCGCCTCCTCGAACAGGATCGCATGCCGGTTCGCCAGACGCAGCGGGTCGTCGTCGTAGCCGCCGCCCAGCACCCCCACCAGCGGAATGCCCGCGCCGCGCACCGCCGCGATGACATGGGCGTCGCGGGCGCGGATGCCCTCCTCGCTGAGGCCGAGCCGCCCCAGCCGGTCGCCCTCCCAGACATCGACCCCGGCATTGTAGAAGACCAGCCGCGGGGCGCTGGCCGCCAGAGCCCGCGCCACGGCCGCCCGCAAAGCCTCGAGATAGTCGGTATCGCCGGTCCCGTCCGGCAATGCGACATCCATGTCGGACACGGCCTTGCGGGCCGGAAAGTTCCGCGCCGCATGGATCGACAGCGTGAAGACCCCGGCGTCGCCCTCGAAGATCCGCACGGTCCCGTCGCCCTGGTGAACATCGGCGTCGATCACCAGCACCGGGCCGGAAAAGCCCTGCGCGATCAGGTTGCGGACCGCCACGCCGACATCGTTGAAGACGCAGTACCCCGCCCCCGCATCCGGTCCCGCATGATGCGAGCCGCCGGCCGAGTTGCAGGCGATCCCGTGCTCCAGCGCCAGCCAGGCGGCCAGCAGTGTCCCCGCCGAGGCGAGCCGCGCGCGACGCGCCACCTGCTGGGTGCCGGGCAGGCCGATGCGGCGCTGCTCCCAGGCGCTCAGCGATTGCGAGAACACGCGCTCGACATAGCCCGCATCATGGGCCAGCGAGACCTGCGCCGCCGTAGCCGGTGCCGGGGCGAGATAGCCCCCGGCCGTCATCAATCCGCGCGACACCAGGGCGTCGCGCAGATAGCCGTATTTCGACATCGGAAAGCGGTGCCCCGGCTTCAGGGGCGCCAGGTAGTCCGGGTGGTGGACGATCGGCAGCATCACTGCGGCCGGTAGACCCCGGCGGCCGGACCGCCGGGGCCGAGCCGATTCAGCTGCGGGCCTCGCCGACCAGCTTCCAGGCTGCGGGCAGGATCAGCGCCGCCAGCGCCAGCTTCAGCGCATCGCTGAGGATGAAGTTGTAAAGACCCCACTCCATCACCCAGGCCCAACCCTTCGCTTCAGCGTAGAGGTGACCCAGCCACAGGACGCCCGGAACATAGATGATCGCGTTGCCGATCAGCATCGCCGCCGCCATCGTGACCATGCTGCGGTCCCAGCCCCGCCGCGCGAGTTCGCCCAACACGCCCGCCGCCAGCAGGAAGCCCAGCAGGTAGCCGCCGGTGCCGCCCATCATGTAGGCCCAGCCGTTGACCACGGCCGTCGACGAGGTGAAGACGTCGAAGCCCAGCGCGCCGACCAGCAGGTAGCCGAACAGCGTCGCAACGCCCAGCCGCGTGCCGTAGGCGGCGCCGATGGTCAGCACCGCGAAGGTCTGCATGGTCACCGGCACCGGCCAGAACGGCACCTTGATCTTCGCCGCGATCGCCAGCGCCGCGATGCCGAGTACCACCAGAACCGCGCGCTTGACCAGCAGCCCGTTGCCCTCGCGCGGGCCGATCACGTCGCTCAGGACCTTGTTCGTCACCGTGATAGCCATGTCCGAATCTCTCCCGGAAATCTCTCTGCCGCCCCCGGCGGCCATGCCGGCGGGCTTCGGCGATTTATGCATCGCGGGTGGAAGCCGTGCAAGCGCTATCCCGCAGGTGCGAAAAGATGTCCACCTTGCTGCGTCAATTTGCCGGGCGCGAGGGGCGGATCACTTGTGTGCGGGGTCGCTCGCAGGTACCTTAGGTTTCGAACAGCAACTCCGATCCGGGGTGGGACGAGTGGCGGGAGCGTTCGGCATAAAGCGCGGCCAGGCACGCATCGCCCGCGATGCAGCCGAGATGGCGCTGGACCTCACGCCCGAGGCCATCGTGCTGCACGAGCGCGAGGCGGGCGGCGCGTGGCGCAAGTTCGCGGCCGCAACGCTCGACGATCCGGAGCTGCCGATCGTGATCGGCCTCCTGCGCAGCGAAGCCGAGCGCCGCCATGGCAGGCGTGGCCAGGTGCGGCTGTGGCTGCCGCCGGAGCAGGTGCTGCGCTACCGCGCCCGCATCACCGGGACGACCGAGGATGAACGCCTGCGGTCCGCGTTCGAATTCACGGCCAGCGAGACCGTATATCGCGCCAAGGACATCGCCATTGCCGTCGCGCCCCCTGCCGCGGACGGCGAGGCGGGCACCCTGACGACGATCCTGATCACCTACACCACCACCTGGCGCGAGGCGCGGAACTACGCCGAGCGCTGGGGCTTCGTGCCCGGCCCGGTCTCGACCCGCCACCTGGCCGAGGATTTCGAGCCTGGGGGCCCGGTCTTTCGCCTGCGCGAGGAACTCGATGCGCCGCCTCCGCCGCCCGCGCGGAAGCGGTGGCCGCTTGCCACGGCGCTGGCCGGGCTGGCGATCGCGGCGGCCGCCTGGATTATGTGGCCGCCCCCGACGCCCGGCAGCCCGGGGGCGGAGCCAGTGGAGCTCGCGGCGGCGGTAGTGCCGGAAGCACCCGACCTGCCGCAGGTCGTTCAGCCCGGCGCGCCCCTGCCGCCGGCGCCGCCGATCCTCGCTTTAGAGGGCCTGCCAGCGGCCGGCGAAGCGCCGGAACGGGTTGGCCCGGTGCCGGAGCTTTCCCCGCCCTCCGCACCCTTTCCGCTCGCCGCGGCGCCCCGTCCCAACCCCGCGCCTGAGCCCGCGCCGCCGGACCCCGACCCGGTCGCCATCCCGGCCCATCCTGCCGAGCCCGCTGCGGTCGTCGCCTCGGAGCGGCCGCTCCCATCGCCGCCCGGCGGCAGACCCTGGCGATTGACGGCCCGCAGCGCACCGCCGCCACCGCTTCCCGGGCCGACCCTCGCTCCGCCGCCGGTTGTCGCGCAGGCCCCCGGGCACCGGACCGCGGGCATCCCGGTGCCGCTGCCCCGCCCGGCCGATTATCCGATCGTGATCACACCGAAGGCGCAAATCGCGGCCGCCGCCGCACCACTGCCGAAACCGCGCCCGGCCAGGCGGGCACGTCCCGCGGTGGCCGCCTTGCCGGTCCTCGCGAAACCCGCGCCGCCGAAGATCGCCCGCGGCGCGACGCAGACCGGCCTGCCATTGGACCGGACGACCTTTATCGGGATCATCGCCCTGAACAGCGGCCGGAAGGCGTTGCTGCGCCTGCCGGACGGCAGCGGTCGCTCGGTGGTGATCGGCGATCTGGTGGAAGGATGGCGGGTCAGCGCCATCGGCGCGGAGGCGATGCGGATCAGCCGCAGCGGCGAGGATCGCACCTTGCTGCTGGTCAGCCGCTAGGCTCGCCGCCCCGCGACGCCCGCCACGCTGCCCAATCGTCGGGCGTATCCAGATCGGTTGCCGCCGCGGCGCCCGGCAGGGGCAGGTCGACGACGAATTCCGGGTAATCCTCGATCAGGCTCCGCGCGCCCCGGTCGCCCTCCAGCGCCCGCAGGAGCTCGAAGAAGCGCCGCCCGAACAGCACCGGGTGGCCGGGCTTTCCAGCCTCCGAGACGGCGCGGATGATGGCGCGGCCCTCGGCCGGATCGAAGGCGGCGATCAGCCGGTCGAAATCGGCGCCCGCCAGGTCCGGCATGTCCGCCAGCACGATCAGCACCGCGTCCGCGTCCGGCCTCAGCGCGGTGACCCCGGCGGCGATCGAGGTGCCCATCCCCTCGGCGGCCCGCGGGTTGGGAACCGTGCGAACCTCCAGCCCCGCCAGCGCCGCGCCCCGGTCGCCCGGCTCCGGCGGCAGCACCACAACGGTCTCGTCGGCGCCGCTGGCAGCCAGCGCCTGCACCACGTGGCGCAGGATCGGCACGCCGCCCACGGGCTCCAGCAGCTTGTCGCGCCCCCCCATCCGGCGCGACTGTCCCGCCGCCAGCACCAGCGCCGAGACCACCGGGCGGCGCCCGGCCTCGGCCCCGCCGGCGCGCGGCTCGGGCCGCGACGGGATTTCCTTCAGCAAACCGCCCACCGCCATCGCGGCGATGTCCCCGGCCGAGGGGTCGATGCCGCAGGCGACCCGTTCTATCACCCAGTCGGCCCCGTTCAGCTTCGGCGACCGGGCACAGCCCGGCAGGCCGATCACCGGGCGCCCGGCCAGGTCGCCGAGGAACAGCAGGTTGCCGGGATCGACCGGCATCCCGAAGCGGGTCAGCCGCCCCCCGGCGGCGACCAGCGCGCCGGGCCCGACATCGGCGCGGTCCGAGGTCGCCGAGCCGGTGAGGATCAGCACCATCTCGCCCGGCGCATCGGCCACGGCCCGGGCCAGATCGCCGGTCGCGTGCGGCACCACGGTCTCGGCCAGCAGATCGATGCCCAGCGCAGTCAGCCGCGCGCGCACCGCGTCGGCGCCCTTGGCGACCAGCTTGTCCGCCATGCCCTGGGTGCGCGTCAGGATCAGGCTGGCGGTCCTGCGGGCCAGGCCCTGGACCCGGATCGCATCGGCACCCGCCAGCAGCGCCTCGGCGGCGGCGACGGCGGCCTCCGGCGCGGCATAGGGGATGATCTTGACCGTCGCCAGCATCTGGCGCGGCGCGACCCGGGTGAAATCGGGCAGGGTGGCCAGCGTGACCGCCTCGTCGATGGCGTTGAGCCGGGCAATCGTCTCCGGCACCAGCCGCAGCACTCCGCCCCCGGCAGCGTAGAAGTTCACCCGCCCGGTGAAGGGGGCCGAGACCACCAGCCCCCGCGCCGCCGGGTCGGGCGCCAGCGCCGCGCCGATCCGCGCCGCGGCCTTGTCCTCGGGCACGTCGCCGGGCTCGAGCCGGGCAACCACCACCTCGGCCAGACCCGCCGCCCTCAGCGCCGCGATGTCAGCCGCGCGCAGCCGCACGCCCTTCTTCAGCCGCCCCGTCTCCAGCCGCACCGAATGGGCCAGGATCGCCCCTGCGGCCTCGGCGACCGGAACCGGGCCGAACTTCATGGCATCGCCCCCGGCCGGGTCGCCGGGCGGCGCAGCCGCTCGGTCATCTGGGCCAGGATCGAGACGGCGATTTCCGCCGGCGATTTCGAACCGATGTCCAGTCCCACGGGCGCATCGATCCGGGCGATCCGGTCCTCGGCAAACCCGGCTTCCTTCAGCCGTGCCACGCGCTTCGCATGGGTGCGGGTCGAGCCCAGCGCGCCGATATAGAAGGCGGGGCTGGCGATCGCCGCCGCCAGCGCAGGATCGTCGATCTTCGGATCATGGGTCAGGGTCACCACGGCGGTCCTGATATCCAGCCCGTGCGCGGCCGCGCTGGCGAAGGCCTCGCGCGGGTCGATCAGGGTCACGTCGTAGCCGGCCACCTCGGCCATCGTGCTCAACGGCTGGGCGATATGCGCCGCGCCCACGATCGCCAGCCGCAGCGGCGGGTTGTGGATGGCGATAAAGCGGTTCGGATGCGCCTCGTCGAAGCCCGACCTGTCGCCGTCGAAACGCGCCGGGTCGGCGTCGTAGCCGATGATCCCACGGGTCCAGTTCTCCGTATCGGTCGCAACCGCCACGGCACGTCGGTCGGCACGGGCGGCGACCAGCTCTTCCAGCAGCGCCGGGTCCCAGCCGCTGCCCTGCCCCACCGGCTCGACCATCACCCGGATGCGGCCACCACAGGCGAGAC
>DATHZU010000208.1:0-4355 GCA_035458445.1 Thermohalobaculum sp.
TCAGGCATGGCTTTAGGCAAGCGCCGGTGATGTGGCCGAGCCGGCCGGCATCCGAAAAGTCCGGAGCTTTTCGGGTGCCCTCACACCGAGACCTGTGCGCGACTGCCCGATCCCGGTCCCACCGCATTGCCCGGCTGCGCCCCGGCAGACCCGCTCTCTGTCTCTCCCCCTTTCCGGGGGAGAGGACGCCCGCCCGCAACGCTGGAGCCGAGGTCCCTCCCACCTGAAAGGGGGGAGGACAGGTGGGGGATCCCGGCGGTTGTCGCCGGACACAGATCTCACACCCCTGCTTTCCTGTTTTCCATAATTATCAATCACTTGATCCCCTTCTCAAGCTTGAGAAGGGTGCGCGCGCAACCGCTCTACTCGCGATAACCGGTATCCACCCGGTCGAGCTTGCGCAGCAGCGCCGGCCATTCCAGCTTGCCGATGGGGCGGTGGCCCTGGGGGCTGTTGGCCAGGCGGTTGCGGGCGATGGTGGTCTGCTGCACCTCGTCCGGGATCTCGATCACCTCGGCGCCCGCCTGCTGGATGGCGATCTGCATCCGGCAGGCGCGCTCGGCCCGGTACATCCAGACGAAGGCCTCGGCCACCGTGCGCCCCACCGTCAGCAGGCCGTGGTTGCGCAGCACCAGGATGTTGGCGTCGCCCAGGTCGCGTACCAGCCGCTCGCGCTCGCTGAGGTCGGTCGCGATGCCCTCGTAACCGTGGTACGAGGTATGGGCGATCACCGCCAGCGCGTGCTGGGTCAGCGGCAGCA
Source organism: Thermohalobaculum sp. (assembly GCA_035458445.1). Lineage (GTDB taxonomy): Bacteria > Pseudomonadota > Alphaproteobacteria > Rhodobacterales > Rhodobacteraceae > Thermohalobaculum. The sequence continues at coordinate 761 of DATHZU010000208.1, forward strand.
GGCCGTCCTTCTGGGTGGCGACGCTGGTCCCGGCGGGCGTATGGGTGTGCAGCGCGCAGGCCACCTCGGGCCGGGCCATGTGGACGGCGCCGTGGATCACGAAACCGGCTGGGTTGATGGAGTAGTCGGTGGGGCTGAGGATGTTGCCCTCCTCGTCCACCTTGACCAGGGACGAGGCCGTGATCTCGTCGAACAGAAGCCCGTAGGGATTTATCAGGAAGGCGTTCTCCTCGCCTGGTACCCGCACGGAGATATGGGTGCCCAAGAGGTCGGACCAGCCGAACATCTCGACCAGGCGGTAGCAGGCGGCGAGGTCGACCCGCATCGCCCACTCCTCGGGGCTGACCTGGGATTTCAGTTGCGCGGCTGCGGTCATCTCATCCTCCCATGACGATCAGGGCGTCCACGGCGACGGCGCCGTCCGCCGTCACCATAACCGGATTGGCGTCGGCTTCCAGCACATCCGCATGCGCGGCCAGTTGCGAGAAGGCGGCGACGGCGCGGGCCAGCGCCGCGAGGTCCCCCTTCGGCAGCCCGCGATGCCCGCGCAGGGGGGCGAGGCCCACGACCTCGGCGATCATTTCGGCGGCGGTGGCCTCGGTCACCGGGGCAAGGCGCACCGACTTGTCGTCGTAGAGCCCGACCAGGATGCCGCCGGGCGCCAGCGTCACCACCGGGCCCACCTGGGGATCGCGGCGGTAGCCGATCAGCACCTCCTGGAGGGGCCTCAACATCGGCTGGACCAGCAGGCGGTCGACGGTCAGGCCGGGGTGGTGCGCGGCCACATTCGCGGCGATGCGGCGGGCGGCCTCGGACAGGGCCTCGGGACCGTCGATGCCGACGACCACGCCCCCGGCCTCGGTCTTGTGAGGGACGGCGCTGGAGAGGACCTTGGCGACCACGGGATAGGCGAAGGGCAGCGCCGCCCTGCCCGCCTGATCGATGGCGACCACGGCCGATTGGGTCACCGGTACGCCCAGCCCGGCCAGCAGGTCCAGCGAGGCGCGCACGTACAGCACCGTGCCCGTGCCCTGCGGGGCGGACGGCCGCGGCGCAATCCCCTGCCGGGGTGCCCGCCAGCGCAGTAAGGCGCCGACCGCATCGGCACAGGATTCAGGCGTGCGGAACGCGGGGACGCCCGCCTCGATCAGCGTCTTCAGGCCGCCGATGGCCTCGGGCGTCAGGAAGGCGGCGAAGGGCTTGCCGCGCTTGTCGGCCTCGATCAGCGGCCCCATGGTCAGGGCGGTGGCGGATCGGGCGGACGACCCGGACACCGAGATCACCATGTCGAAGGCCGGGTCGCGCATCATGGCGTTCAGCGCAGGCAAGACATAGTCCGGCGTGGCGCCCGCCAGCGTCAGGTCGGTCATCGGCGCGCGGTGGACGTTGAGCCCGGTGGCGCGGATCGCCTCCAGCGTGGCCTCCGAGGCGGGGACGATATCCGCGCCCTCCAGCGCCAGCCGGTCGGCGACGGCTGCCCCGCCGCCCCCGGTTGTGGTGAGCACCCCGAGCGCGGGCCGGGCCTTGGCGAAGGGCCGTTGGCCCGCGAAAAGGGTCGCCGCCTCGATCAAGCCATCGAGCGTGTGGACGCGAGCGATGCCTGCGTCGCGCAAATAGGCGTCGACCACCGCGTCATCGCTGAGCAGCGCGCCGGTATGGGCCACCGCCAGTTGCTGGCCCATGGCCGAGCGCCCCAGCTTGAAGGCGATCACCGGCTTTTGCGCCGCGTGCGCGGCCGCGGCGAACTCCGCCAGCCTGTCCGCATCGCGGATGGTCTCGAGGAACAGCAGGAAGGCGTCGGTGTCCGGGTCCTGGAGGCAGGCGAGGCCCAGCTCGCCGACACCGAGGTCGGCCTCGTTACCGACGCCGATGGACTTCGAGAAACCCAGCCCGATGGCCTTGGCCCGGCTGATCAGCCCGCCCATCATCGAGCCGGACTGGGACAGGAGCGCGGTGCGCCCGGCGATCTGGCCGGGCTCGGCGAAGATGGCATTGGTGGTGATCCAGGCACCGGAATGCAGGTCCGCCGTGCCCATGGAGTTCGGCCCCAGCAGGCGCAGGCCGCCCGCATGGGCGATACGCACCAATTCGCGCTGGCGCGCCGCGCCCTCCGGCCCCGCCTCGGCGAAACCGTCGGCCAGGATGGTCGCCACCTTCACCCCGATCTCGGCGCAGACCGCCACGGTCTCGGCAGCATGATCCGCTCCGAGGAGAACGTAGACATGCTCGGGCACCTCGGGCAGGTCGCGCAAGGACGGCCAGGCGGGCGCGCCCTGCACCTCGGCGCGCATCGGGTTCACCACATAGACCTCGCCGCCGAACCCGGCCCGGCGCATGTAGTCCAGCGGTCGTCCCGCAGGGCGCCTCGGATTGCTCGACAGCCCCACCAGCGCCACCGAGCGGGGACGGAACAGGGCGTCGTGCAGCGCCTTGTAGTCGGTCTGCGGGGGCAAGGCCGGTCCTCCGGAGATATCAGGTGGGCGATGGCCGCCCATTGCGAAACGCCGTTGCGTACGGATAACTTACGACACCCGGCGAGGCCGGTCTGTCAACCCGGCGACGAGACGCGGGAGAGGCCATGTCCACACCCATCCGATGTGTGATCCTGCGCGGCGGCACCAGCAAGGGCATCTACCTGCGCGAGGCCGACCTGCCCGCCGACCCGGCGGCCCGGGACCAGGCGATCCTGGCGATCTTCGGCTCGCCCGACAAGCGCCAGATCGACGGGCTGGGGGGCGCCGACCCGCTGACCAGCAAGGTCTGCGTCATCGGCCCGCCCCGCGACCTGCCCCAGGCGGCGGGATCGCAGCTGACCTACACCTTCGGCCAGGTCGAGATCGACCAGCCGCATGTGGATTATCATTCGCTCTGCGGCAACCTCACCTCCGGGGTGGGCGCCTTCGCGGTCTGGGAGAACATGGTGCGCGCCGTGGAGCCGGTGACCGTCGTGAAGATCTACAACACCAACCTCGACCGGGTGCTGACCTGCGAGGTGCCGGTGAAGGACGGCAAGCCGCTGGAGCTTGGCGACTATGCCATCCCCGGCGTGCCGGGCACCGGGGCGCGGATCGTGGTGGACCTGGCCGAGACGGCAGGGTCGTCCACCGGCGCGCTGCTGCCGACCGGCAACCCGATGGACCGGATGGAGGTGCCGGGGCTGGGCGAGATCGACGTGAGCTACGTCGATATCGGCAATGCCCATGTCTTCGTGCGGGCGCGCGACCTCGGGCTGACCGGCACCGAGACGGCGGCGGAGATAGACGCCAATGCGGGGCTGCGCGAGACCTTGGAGACGATCCGCGCGCGGGCGGGCGTGGTGATGGGCATGTTTGCGGACGCCTCGAAGGCCACCGCCGAGAGCCCCGCCACCCCCTTCGTCGCCATGATCGCACCGCCGCAGGACTATCACAGCGTGATCGAGAACCGCACGGTGCGTGCGGAGGAGTCGGATTTCCTGTCGCGGCTGATGTTCATGCAGCAGATGCACAAGACCTATGCGGCCACCTCGACCGTCTGCACCGGGATCTCGGCCAAGATCCCCGGCACCATCGTGCACGAGGCGGCGCGGCCGGAGACCCGTGACCGGATCGAGGTG
>DATHZU010000209.1:0-10361 GCA_035458445.1 Thermohalobaculum sp.
CATGATGTCTCGGTTCCGGGGAGGGCTGCAGGCGAATGGGCTATGTGACCGCCCGCCGGGGTGAAGTCAAGGCAGCCTCTGCAGGTAGGGCGTGTCCAGCGGCACCGCCTCGATCACCACGAAGGCCTGGGCCCAGGGGTGGTCGTCGGTGATGGTGACATGGATGCGGGGGTGCAGCCCCGGGGGCATCAGCCCGTTCAGTCGCACCAACGCGCCGCCGGTGACATGCATGGTCGGTTGGCCCGAACGCAGGTTCACCACGCCCATCTCGCGCCAGGCGACGCCCATGCGCAGCCCGGTGCCCAGCGCCTTCGAGCAAGCCTCCTTCGCCGCCCAGCGCTTGGCGTAGGAGGCGACGCGCTCCCTGCGCCGCTCGGACTTCGCCTGCTCGATCTCGGTGAAGCAGCGCTGGATGAAACGGTCGCCGAACCGCTCGATGGTCCTGCCGATACGGCGGATATCCGCCAGGTCCGAGCCGATGCCGATGATCATGGGGCTGCCTCAGGTTCGTTCGCTTCACATTATGCCGATCGGCGGAAGATTGCACCCTTGCAGTCGGCTGCGAGGCAGGGGCGGCCGCGCCGATCGCGCAGCGCCGATCGCGGCGGCCAGAGGACAATCCGACCGGACTGAACCGCCCATATCTCCGCCGTGGTTCCCGCGGGAGCGGGAAGGATGCGGATACCTATGCCGGTCCCGCGAGGCCGGATTCTGCCTAAGGAAACCCGGTCCCTTCGGTTTTCCATAACGCCGGGAGCCAGACTCCCGACGGGTCAATTGCTTTCGTGACGCCCTCCGACCCGCACGCAAATTCCAACGGGAGAACCTACCATGAGATTTTCTATGACATGTTTGCCGGTGGCGGCCTTTGCGGCGCTTGCCGCCCCAGCCGCGGCTTGGGCACAGGACCAGATTTCCGTCATGACCCAGAATCAGTATCTGGGGGCCGATCTTGCGCCGTTGCTGGCCGCCCCCGATGCCGCCGCTTTCAACACGGCCCTGGTGGGGGCGCTGGAACAGGTGGCCGCCAACGACCTGGAAGAACGCGCCAAGGCCCTGGCGGCCGAAATCGGCAAGCGCGAGCCGCATGTGGTCGGGCTCCAGGAGGTCTGGTATTTCTTCTGTGTGGACCTGGCGGAGGCCCCGGTGCCGGTCGGGGAAGGTTGCGCCAACCCCAGGATTGCCGGGGCGTTCGAAGACCACCTCGTCAAGACGCTGGTGGCCCTCGGTGCACAGGGAACGTCGTATCAGCCCGCGGCCTCGGTCACCAACCTCAACCTGCCGGGCATTCCGTTCCAGATCGACGGCTACCCCGCGTTGCTGGTCGCCTTCGACCGGGACGTGATCCTCGCCCGGGACGACATCATCGGCGCGGTCCAGCCGGTCGACTTCGGCTGTGACGGTTACGTATCGGCGGACGGCTGCAACTACGCCACCGTGCTCAGCGCCGACACGCCCTTCGGTCCGGTGAACGTCGAGCGGGGATTCGTCGGCGTAGATGTCACCCTCGACGGCTGGACCTACCGGGTGGTCAACACGCATCTCGAGGTCTTCGAGCCCGCTCCCGGAAATCCGCTTTCGCGTGCGATCCAGGCCCAGCAGTCGGCCGAGCTGCTGCAGACCCTGGCCTACGCGCCGCCGACAGCCGATTCCCTGATCGTCCTCGGCGACTTCAATTCGTCGCCCGAGCACACGCCATTCGGGCCGATCATCCCGCCCTACCAGCAATTCGTCGGGTCGGGCTTCAGCGATGTCTGGACCCTGCGCGAGGACACCGATCCCGGCTACACCTGCTGCCAGGATGCGGACCTGCGCAACCGGCGGTCGCTTCTGGGCGAGCGGATCGACCTGATCTTCTCCTGGGATCTGCCGTCGCTCGTCCGCAAGGCGCATGTCCTGGGCGGGAACGCCGGTGACAAGACTCCGCCGCCGGGGCAGGGAATCTGGCCGTCCGATCACGGCAGCGTGGTCGCGGAGCTCCAGTACTAGGGGCGCAATCCCCCGGGCGCCGGGCAAACCTGCCCCGCGCCCCCGACTGCCGGTCTGGCCGCAGCAGAAGGTTTCGCCCCAGAGGGTCCGTTTCCGGTAGCCGCCGCCTTGCCGCTAGGCCACGCCTTCCCCGAACGCCTCCCTGCGGGCCCGGTCCATCAGGCCGCGCATGCGGCGGATGGCGCTGTCCAGCCCCGAGAAGATCGCCTCGCCCACCAGGAAATGGCCGATGTTCAGCTCCATCACCTCCGGGAAGGCGGCGACCGGCGCGACCGTGTCATAGGTCAGGCCGTGGCCGGCATGGACCTCGAGCCCCAGAGAGTGGCCGAAGGCGGACATCTCGCGCAGGGCCTCCAGCTCGCGGTCTCGGTCGGCGATGCGGCCCTCGTGGTGGGCGTCGCAATAGGCGCCGGTATGCAACTCGATCACCGGGGCGCCGATGCGGTGGGCGGCCTCGATCTGGCGCTTGTCGGCGGCGATGAAGATCGACACCCGGCAGCCGGCCTCGCGCAGCGGCGCGATGAAATGCGCCAGCCGGTTCTCCTCGCGTGCGACTTCCAGCCCGCCCTCGGTGGTGCGTTCCTCGCGCTTCTCGGGCACGATGCAGACCGCGTGCGGTTTGTGGCGCAGCGCGATCTGCATCTCGGGCGTCGCCGCCATCTCGAAGTTCAGCGGCAGGGTCAGGACATCCATCAGCCGCTCGATATCGCCATCGGTGATGTGGCGCCGGTCCTCGCGCAGATGCGCGGTGATGCCGTCGGCGCCCGCCTGCTCGGCGATGCGTGCGGCGTGGACCGGGTCCGGATGGGCGCCGCCGCGGGCGTTGCGGATGGTCGCCACATGGTCGATGTTGACGCCGAGGCGCAGCCGCCCCAGCGGGCTGGCCCGCCGCTCGCTCTCAGGCATTGTCGCCCTCCTTGCCATCGCTTGCCCGGTAGGCGGCAAGCTCCTTGTCGATCGCCGTGCGCCGCTGCGCGGCCCGCTTCTCCAGCCGTTTCCGGCGGCGCGTCTGATAGGCTTCCACAATGGGGCCGATCAGCCAATAGCAAAAAACTCCGCAGAGCAGTCCCGGCAGGATGCCGCCAATCAGATAGGGCAGGAACACGTCGTCGAAGAAGACGGCCAGCCCGTCCATCCGCGATTCGCCATATCCGAACCAGCTCTTGACCGTGGGCAGGATCGAGCTGATCGCCTCGGCGAAGCCGTGGCTCACCGCCTCGAAGCCGGATTCCGCGTCGTGTGTCCGGCCCAGCATCGCCCGCCCCAGCCACAGCGAGAACACCGAGATGAACGGAAATGTCAGCGGGTTGCCGACCGCGGTGCCGAAGACCGAGGCCAGCACATTGCCGCGCAGCATCCAGGCGATCAATGCCGCCAGGAAGAAATGCAGCGTGAAGAACGGCGTGAACGAGACGAAGGCGCCGCAGGCGAATCCCAGCGCGATCCGGTGCGGGCTGTCCGGCAACCGGTGCAGACGCTTGCGGATATAGTCGATGCCACGCCACACGCCCTTGCGCGGGTACATCACCTCGCGAAGCCGGGACCAGAAGGGGGGGCGGTCGCGCCGCTTGAAGATCATGGTCTCACGCTACCCATTCAAGCCCGTCCCGCCGGAACCGATCCCAGCGGCAGCCTCGGCTGCTCGCCGGATTCCCCAGCCGCCGCTCCCTCGGGCGGGGTGATGGCGCGGTCGACCTGGTTGACGAAGCTCTGTGCCCTGAGCGATGTCAGGATATCGCCCAGATGCCGGGTGTCGCGTACCTCGACATCGATGGTCATCTGGAAGAAATCCGGCTTGCGGATGGTGACGTCGAGATTGTCGATATTGGCCTTGTGCTCGCCGACCAGGGTGCAGACCGTGCCCAGCGCCCCGGGCTGGTTGGCCAGGATCAATTCGATGCGCACGACATTGCCGGGGTTCTTGGCGGCCTCGCCGTCCCAGGTCAGGTCATGCCAGCGCTCGAGGTCGTTTTCGAACTCGGCCAGCAGCGGGCACGAGATCGCATGCACCATGACCCCGCCCTTGCGGCTGAGGCCGATGATCCGGTCGCCCGGGATCGGCCAGCAGCAGTTGCAGAACTGGATCGCCTCGCCGCGGCGGATTCCCCGGACCAGCATCTTCGCCGGCGCGGGCTGGGGCGGGGTTGGAAGGTCCCCGACCGGGGCGCTGGGATAGACCGCCTCGACAAGCCGCCGCCCGGTGATCTCGCCGGTCGCGAGTTGAACCATCATGGCATCCACCGACGCGAAGCCCAGCTTCGACGCCGCCGCTGCGAACGCCTTCTTGCCGCCGCTCCGCCCGGCACGCGCGAAGCTCTGCTCGGCCAGGTCGTGGCCCAGGCTGACCTGCTCCTGGCGCATCCGCTCGCGCAGCGCCCGCCGCACCGCCGATTTGGCGCGCCCGGTCTGGGCCATATCCTCCCAGTGCGGCGAAGGCTTCTGGCCCTTGGCGGTGATGATGTCCACCTGCTGGCCGTTGCGCAGCCGGGTCCACAACGGTACCCGCCGGCCGTCGACCAGCGCCCCCGCGCAATGATCGCCGACACTGGTGTGGATCGCGTAGGCGAAATCGATCGGCGTCGCGCCCCGCGGCAGGCCGATGACCTCGCCCTTGGGCGTGAAGCAAAAGACCTGGTCGGTGAACATGTCCAGCTTCACATGCTCCAGGAACTCCTGCGGCTCGTCACCCTTCTCCAGCCGCGCCACCAGGTCGCGCAGCCATTCGAAGGGGTCGACCACGAAGGGGTTGTGCACCCGGTGCCCGTCCTTGTAGGCCCAGTGGGCGGCAACCCCGGTCTCGGCGACCTCGTGCATCGCGCGGGTGCGGATCTGCATCTCGACCCGCATGGCGCCCGCGCCGTAGACGGTGGTGTGGATCGAGCGGTAGCCGTTCGCCTTCGGGCCCGAGATATAGTCCTTGAACCTTCCCGGAACGTTACGCCAGTGCCGGTGCACGGCCCCCAGCGCCCGGTAGCAGTCGTCGTCGCTGGCGCAGATGATCCGGAAGCCGTAGATGTCCGAGAGCTGCGAGAAGCTGGTCTGCTTCTCCTCCATCTTGCGCCAGATCGAGTAGGGCCGTTTCTCGCGCCCCTGTACGTCGGCCTTGACGCTGGCGTCGGAGAGGGTGCCCGAGATCTCGGCGCTGATCTGCGGGATCATGTCGCCGGTCTCTCGCCTGAGCTTCAGGAAGCGGCGCATCAGCGAGGTGCGCGCCTCCGGGTTCAGCACCTCGAAGGCCAGGTCCTCGAGCTCCTCGCGGATCGACTGCATGCCCATGCGGCCGGCCAGCGGCGCGTAGATCTCCATGGTCTCGCGGGCGATGCGCTGGCGCTTCTCCGGCTTCAGGTGGTCCAGCGTGCGCATGTTGTGGATGCGGTCGGCCAGCTTGACCAGGATCACCCGCACATCGGCCGCCATCGCCAGCAGCAGCTTGCGGAAATTCTCCGCCTGGGCGTTCTCCTGCGAGGTCAGTTCCAGCTGGGTCAGCTTGGTGACGCCATCGACCAGCTCGGCGATCTCGGCGCCGAACAGCTGCTCGATCTCCTCCCGCGTGGCGGCGGTGTCCTCGACCGTGTCGTGCAGCAGCGCGGTGACGATCGAGGCGTCGTCGAGCCGCAGGCCGGTGAGGATTGCCGCGACCTCCAGCGGATGGCCGAAATAGGGCTCGCCGCTGGCCCGCTTCTGGCTGGCATGCGCCTTGGCGCCGAAAACATAGGCGCGGTTCAGCAGCGCCTCGTCGGTATTCGGGTTATATTCCCTGACCCGCTCGACAAGTTCGAACTGACGGATCACGGACTGCGCTCCCTGGGCTCCGGTCCTGGCCGGAGCGGCTGGCGACTATTTCCTGTCCTGCTCGGCCATCAGCGCGCGGAGAAGCTTCTCCTCGTCGAGGTCGTCGGTGACGTCCATCGGCTGAGCGTCGCCGCCGCCCATCAGCAGGGACATGTTGTCTTCCTCGGGCTCGTCCACCTCGATATGCCGCTGGTGGCTCTCGATCGCCTGCTCGCGCAGGTCCTCGGCACTCAGCGTCTCGTCGGCGATCTCGCGCAGCGCGACCACAGGGTTCTTGTCGTTGTCGCGGTCGATGGTGATCGGCGCGCCATCGGCGATCGCGCGGGCGCGATGCGAGGCCAGCATGACCAGATCGAAACGGTTCGGGACCTTGTCGACGCAATCTTCGACGGTGACGCGGGCCATAGGCGGCACTCCAGTTCAGCGGCGGTTGACGGAAGTTGCAGAGAAATAAGGTCATCGCGGCAGATTTGCAAGCTTTGTCGCGACCGGCGCGATGCCGCAGGGCGGGGGTCAGGACAGCGGCCGGATTGCTGCCCGTTCGTTGACAGGCAAGCCGTCGCACATCTCGGCCGCGGTCAGCCCTAGGGCGGGATGACGCCAGCCCGGCGCGATCTCGGCCAGCGGCACCAGAACGAAGCCGCGCTCGTGCATGCGCGGATGCGGCAGGATCAGGCGCGGCGGCACCAGGCTCTGCGCCTTGCCGAGGTCGAGCGCCATCCACCTGGCCAGGGTTTCGCGGTCGGGCAGGATCAGGTCGCCATAGGCGGTCATGTCCAGATCGCAGGTCCGCGGCGCCCAGCGGGTCGGGCGCTCGCGGCCCAGCCGGGTCTCGACATCGTGAAGGGCGGCGAGCATCGCCTCAGGGGCGAGCAGGCTCTCCAGCAGCGCCGCGCCGTTGAGGAAATCCGGTCCCGAGCCCGGCGGATAGGCCGGAGTTCGGTACCACCGGCTGCTGCGGACCAGGGCGGTTTCGTCAATCCCGTCAAGCAATTGCAACGCACGGTCCAGGGTGTCGGACAGCGCGCCGCCCTCGGGCGGCACATTGGCGCCCAAGGCGATCAGGACTTGCGACTTTTTTTTAATCTCGGTCACTTGGTTTCGCCACGATGTCGGTGCATATATGGGTTCTCGATTCCTGGATGGAGTGTGTGTATGCTGTCCTGGGCGAGTGCGATTGCGTGTCCAACCGGAGAAGATAGAGGAAATCATGTTTTATCGCGACGAGCGATTGGCGCTCTTCATAGACGGTTCCAATCTCTACGCAGCTACCAAGGCTCTGGGCTTCGATATCGACTACAAGCTTCTGCGCAGCGAATTCATGCGCCGTGGCAAGATGGTCCGGGCCTTCTACTACACCGCGCTGATCGAGAACGAGGAGTACTCGCCGATCCGCCCGCTGGTCGACTGGCTCGACTATAACGGCTTCACGCTGGTCACCAAGCCGGCGAAGGAGTTCACCGATTCGACCGGCCGGCGCAAGATCAAGGGCAACATGGACATCGAACTCGCTGTCGATGCCATGGAGATGGCCGACCATGTCGAGCACATCGTGCTGTTCTCGGGCGATGGCGACTTCCGGCCGCTGGTCGAGGCTCTTCAGAAGAAGGGCGTGCGGGTGTCCGTGGTCTCGACCATCCGCTCCAGCCCGCCGATGATCGCCGACGACCTGCGCCGCCAGGCCGACAACTTCATCGAGCTCGAGGAGCTGAAGGACGTCATCGGCCGTCCGCCGCGGCCCATGCCGGCCGAAGTGGCGGTGAATGACGAATAAGCCCTGTGCCGGGAACGGCCGGGGCGCATAGCGCGGGGGCGGAACCCCCGCGCGACTGCAGCCATTGCCAGCGTCTGGTAGCGTACCGCGCGGAAACCCGCGCGGCGCATCCCGATTGGTATAACGGCGCCGTCCACAGCTTCGGCGACCCGCAAGCGCGGCTGTTGGTCGTGGGCCTGGCTCCGGGGGTGACCGGCGCCAACCGCACCGGGCGCCCGTTCACCGGGGATTTCGCCGGAGACCTGCTCTACGGCACGCTGGCGAAGTTCGGCTTCTCGCGCGGCAGCTTCGCGGCGCGGCCTGACGACGGTCTGGAACTGGTGGACGCGATGGTCACCAACGCGGTGCGCTGCGTGCCGCCGCAGAACAAGCCCGTGGGGGCCGAGATCAACCGCTGCCGCCCCTACCTCGCCGCCCGCATCGCGGCGCTGCCGAACCTCGAGCAGATCGTGACACTGGGCAAGATCGCCCACGACTCGACGGTTCGCGCGCTGGGCGGCAGGGTGGCGGCGCACCCATTCGGCCATTGCGCCCGCAGCCAGATCGGCGGCTACGCCATTACCGCCAGCTATCACTGCTCGCGCTACAACACCAACACCGGGCGCCTGACGCCGGCGATGTTCGAGACGGTCTTCGCGGGTGTCCGGGCAGCGCTGGACGGCTCAGCGCGCTGAGCCGCCGGCCAGCCCGCTCAGGATCGGGCAGTCCGGCGCGCCGTCGCCCTTGCAGGCGTCGGCCAGCCGCTGCAGGTCGTCGCGCAGCGCCGCCAGCTCGGCCATTTGCGCCTCCAGCCGTTCGATCCGCTGCTGGGCCAGCCGCTTGACATCGGCGCTGGCCCGGTTGCGGTCGGAATAGAGGCCCAGCAGTTCGCGGCAATCCTCGACCGAGAACCCGAACGCGCGCGCCCGCCGCACGAAGCGCAGCCGTTGCACTTCGCCAGGCCCGTAGGCGCGGTAGCCGTTCCCAGACCTGCCTTGCGGATCGACCAGGCCGATATCGGCGTAGTAGCGGACGGTCTTGGTGGGCAGTCCGGATTCCCGGGCGGCGGTTCCGATATTCATGGCGAAGCTCCCGTTGACCTTCCAGTTCGTGGAAGGATTAAGAACGCTGCGACTGCAATTCAAGGAGGATCGGATGCGCCGCAGGAAACTGGTCACCTTTGCGGTGGCGGGGATCGCCGCGCTCGCCGGCGCGGTCTGGACCGCAATCCCGGCCTCGCTGGGCAGCGGCGTGGTCATTCCGCCGCTCTCGCAGGCGGGGGCCCGCGGGCAGGCGGCCTTCGACGGCTATTGCGCCTCCTGCCACGGCACCGACGCCGGCGGCACAAACAGCGGCCCGCCGCTGGTCCACAAGATCTATCATCCGGGCCACCATGCCGACATGGCCTTTGTGCTGGCGGTACGCCGGGGCTCGCGGGCGCACCACTGGAGCTTCGGCGACATGCCGCCGGTGCAGCGCGTGACGGACGCCGAGCTTGCGGACATCATCAGCTTCGTGCGCGAGGTGCAGCAGGCGAACGGGATCTTCTGACCGCCGGCTATTCCAGCCGGGTTCCCTTCGGCACGGGGAAGCCGTTCAGGAAGGTCGCCGCATCCATCGGCGCCTTGCCCGCGCGCTGCAGCGAGGCAAGCCGCAGCGCACCGGCCCCGCAGGCGACCAGCAGGGCGTCGTCGAGCACCTCGCCGGGGGCGCCGCGGCCCGCCTCAGGCAAGGCCATCAGCAACTTCACCCGCTCGCCCCCGATCTCGCACCAGGCCCCGGGAAAGGGGCTGAGGCCCCGGACATGGGCGCCGACCTCCACCGCCGGGCGGGTCCAGTCGACCCGCGCCTCGGCCTTGTCGATCTTCCTTGCATAGGTGACGCCGGCCTCGGGCTGGGGTTGCGCTGTGACGCGGCCTTCGGCCAACGCGTCCAGCACCTGCACCATCAATGGCGCACCGATCTCCGCCAGCCGGTCATGCACGGTCGCAGCCGTGTCCCGCGGACCGATGGGCGTCGTCTCGCAGGCCAGCACCGGGCCGGTGTCCAGCCCCGCCTCCATCTGCATCACGCAGACCCCGGTCCGCGCATCGCCCGCCATGATCGCCCGCTGGATCGGCGCCGCGCCGCGCCAGCGCGGCAGCAGCGAGGCGTGTAGGTTCAGGCAGCCGAGCCGGGGCGCGTCCAGCGCCGCCTGCGGCAGGATCTGGCCATAGGCCACCACCACCGCCGCATCCAGGCCCAGTGCCCCGAAACCCTCGATCGCGCCGGGGTCGCGGAAGCTCTCCGGGGTCTCGACCGGCAGGCCCAGCCTGTCGGCCGCCGCGTGCACCGGCGACGGCCGCAGCGCCTTGCCGCGCCCGGCCGGGCGGGGGGGCTGGCTGTAGACCCGGACGATCTCGTGCCCGGCCCCGGCAAGGGCCTGCAGGACCGGCACGGCGAAATCGGGGGTTCCCATGAAGGCGAGGCGCATCGGTACCCTCCCCGCCGGCGGCGGCCTATTCGGCGGCGGTGCGCGTGCGGGCGCGGTCGCGCTTCAGCTTCTTCATCTTGGCGGTGATCATCTGGCGGCGCATGACGCCGAGATAGTCGATGAACAGCTTGCCGTTCAGATGGTCGATCTCGTGCTGCACGCAGGTCGCGCGCAGCCCGACGAACTCGCGCTCGCACCCGGTGCCGTCACGGTCGAGATACTGCACCCGCACGGCGGCCGGACGGGTGACGTTGGCGTAGATCTCGGGGAGCGACAGGCAGCCTTCCTCGTGCTCGCTGAGCTCGGCCGAGGACCAGACGATCTCGGGATTGGCGAGGCAGATCGGCTCCGGCT
>DATHZU010000210.1:0-7365 GCA_035458445.1 Thermohalobaculum sp.
GGGCGGCGAAGGTGCGGTCCACGGGTTGATAGTTAACCATACGGTTAAGTAACATGGTTCGTGCCACGGATCAACGCGGAATCGAGACGCCCCTCCCCGGTGCCGGGAAGGGGTCGGGTGCAGGGCGGAAACCACCCCGCCAGTTCGGGATTTCGGCGGGGTGAGCCCGGCCCTACCGCAACGCCGACCAGACCCGGTCCGGGGTTGCCGGCATCTCGAAATGCCGCACCCCCAGCGCGTCGCAGACCGCGTTGACCACGCAGACCAGCGAGCCCACCGTCCCGGCCTCGCCCACGCCCTTGGCCCCCAGCGGGTTGACGGCGGTCGGCACCTCGCGGGTCTCCAGCGTCAGCTCGGGCAGCAGCCCGGCGCGCGGCATGGCGTAGTCCATGAAGCTGCCGGTCAGCGGCTGGCCGGTCTCGTCATAGACCAGCCGCTCCAGCAGCGACTGCCCGGCGCCCTGCGCCAGCCCGCCATGCATCTGCCCCGCCAGCAGGGTCGGGCTCAGCACATGGCCCACATCCTCGACCACGGTGTAGCGGCAGATCTCGACCATGCCGGTCTCCGGATCGACCTCGACCTCGCACACATGGCAGCCATTGGGGAAGGTGACCTTCGGCGGCTGGAAGAACGACTGGAACGCCAGCGGGTCGCCGCGCTTCTCGCTCTCGGCCGCGACCTCGGTCAGCGCGACGGCGCGGTCGGTCCCGGCGATGCGGAAGGCACCGTCGGCGAACTGGATGTCGGCCACCGCCGCCTCCAGCATTTCGGCGGCGAGTGCCGAGCCCTTCTCGATCACCCCGTCCACCGCCATGGTCAGCGAGCCGCTGCCCACCGGCGCCGAGGACGAGCCGCCCGAGCCCCGCCCGCCCGGCAAATCGTCGGTGTCGCCCTGGACATAGACCACCTTGTCGCGCGTGGTCCCCAGGCGCGCCGCGATCATGTCGGTGAAGACCGTGTGCAGGCCCTGGCCCACCGACATCACGCCCGCATGCACGGTCACCGTGCCATCCGCCGCGACGCCGACCCGCGCCTGGTCCGGGCCGGGCTTGGCCGCGGGGCCGCCCGCCACCTCGATGGGGTTGGAATAGCCGATCCCCCGCAGCCTGCCGCGCGCCTCGGAATCGCGCTTGCGGGCGGCAAACCCGCCCCGGTCCGAGGCCTTGTCGGCCTGGCGCATGTTCTCGATGAACTCGCCGCAATCATATTCGAAGACCAGCCCGGTCTTGTAGGGCATCGCCTCGGGCGGCACCAGGTTGCGCAGCCGCAGCTCGAAGGGGTCGAGCCCCAGCTCTGCCGCCGCCATGTCGATCAGCCGCTCGATAGTGTAGGTCGCCTCCGGCCGCCCGGCGCCGCGATAGGGGCCCAGCGTCGAGACGTTGGTCATCACCCCGTAGGCCGTCGCCGCCGTCGGCCCGATCCGGTAGACGCCCGAGATGCCGGGCAGGTTGCCCAAGCCCGCCGCCATGCTCCGCGCCGAGGCATAGGCGCCGACATTCATGTCGAAATGCGCGATCAGCGCCAGCAGGTTGCCGGCGTCGTCGAAGCCCAGGCTCGCCTCGATGGTGGTGTCGCGCCCGTGGTTGTCGGTCAGGAACGCTTCCGAGCGGTCCGAGATCCACTTGACCGGGCGCCCCAGCGCGCGCGCCGCGATCAGGCACAGCGCATCCTCGGGATAGGCGCCGATCTTCATGCCGAAGGACCCGCCCACGTCGCGGGCGATCACCCGCACCTCGGCCGGCTCGACCCCGAAGATGCCCGCCAGCCCGTTCTTCATCGCATAGGGGTGCTGGGTCGAGGAATGCAGCACCAGCCGCCCGTCCGCGACCTCGGCGATGCAGCCGCGCGGCTCCATCGACGTGACCGCGACCCGCGGCACATGGCTCTCCAGCGTCACCTTGCGGGGCGCGGCCGCCATCGCTGCGCGGGCCGCGTCCATGTCGCCCTTGGCCCAGACGAAGGCGACGTTGTCCGGCACCTCGTCCCAGACCGCCGGCGCACCCGGGGCGCGGGCGGCGCGCGAGGTCACGACGGCCTCGATCTCGTCGAGGTCCACCTCGACCAGCTCGGCCGCCTCGCGCGCCGCCTCGCGGGTCTCGGCGACGATGAAGGCCAGCCCCTCGCCGGTATAGCGGGCACGGTCCCCGGCCAGCAGCGGGCGCAGCGTCTGGAACGCGGGCTCTCCGTCGGTTCTGGGCAGGGTGACGCCGCTCGGCATGTGGGTCGGGCCGCCCATCGCCGCCAGGTCCGCCGCGGTCCAGACCCCCAGCACGCCCGGCGCCTCGCGGGCCGCCCCGGCATCGATCCCGGCCACCCTGCCGGGCATCTGGGCCCGGACCAGCACGGCGTGCGCCATGCCCTCCAGCACCATGTCGTCCACATAGCAACCCTGCCCGGTGACGAAGCGGGCATCCTCGATGCGGCCCTGGAACTTGCCGAATTGCATGGTGGTCTCCGTTCGTGCGCGTCGTGGTCGTAGGGCGCGCCGAAGCGCATCCTAGGGGGTCACCGCCCCTGGAACTGTGGCTTGCGCTTTTCCATGAAGGCCCGGCGGCCCTCCTTGTAGTCCTCGCTGGCGAAGCAGGCGGCGACCATGGCGTCGCATTGGGCGAGATCGCGGTCGGCGGGGTCGGTCAGCACCTGAGTCGAGATGTACTTCATCGCCTGGATCGTCATCGGCGCATTGCCGGCGATGGTCTCGGCATAGGCCGTGACCGTGCTCTCCAGATCGTCATAGGGTACCACCTGCTGGGCCAGCCCGATGCGCAGCGCGTGCTCGGCGTCGATCCGCTCGGCGGTGAACATCAGGTGCCGCGCATTGGCGATGCCGACGATGTTGGCCAACCTCTGGATCGCCTCGAAGGGATAGCCCAGCGCCAGCCGCGCCGCCGGCATGCCGAAGCTGCCCCGGTCCGAGCAGATGCGGATGTCGCAGGCGCAGGCCAGGTTCAGCCCGCCGCCGATGCAGTAGCCGTGGATCATCGCGATGGTGGGCTTCGGGAAGCTCTCGACCCGGCGATAGACCGCCCGGGTGCGCGAGTTGTAATGCGCCTGGGCGTCCGCCGTGCCGCGCTGCTTCTCGAATTCCGAGATATCGGCCCCCGCCACGAAGGACTTGCCCCCGGCGCCCGACAGCACCAGCACTCGGATTTCCGGATCGGCCTCGAAATCGGCCAGGATTTTCTCCGCGGCCTCCCACATCTCCAGCGAGACCGCGTTCTGCTTCTCGGGCTGGTTGAAGATCATGTGGCCAATGGCGCCGTCGCGGCGCGAAAGCATTTTCTCGGTCATGGGGGCCCTTTCAGGGTCAGATGATATTGCGCTGGCGCAGGTCCGCGATCTCGTCGCCGGAAAGGCCGAGATCGGATAGGATTTCCTCCGTATGCTCGCCCCGGTCCGGCGGATGCACCGCCATCCGGGTCGGCGTGCGGGTCAGGGCCACCGGCTGGGCCACCAGCTGGGTCGGCCCGAAGGGCAGGGTGTCGATATCGGCTGCGATGCCCAGATGCTTGACCTGCGGGTCGGCGAAGGCCTCGTCGATCCGGTTCGCGGGGCCCGAGGGGACGCCCGCCTCGGTCAGCAGGTCGGACAGCTCGCCGGCCTTCCGGGTCTTGGTCGCTTCGGTGATGGCGGCGTTCAGCGCGTCGCGGTTCTCCTTGCGCTTGTACTGGTTGGCATAGCGCGGGTCGTCGATCCATTCCGCGTGCCCCATGGCGCGGGCGAAGCGCTGCCAGATCACCTCGCCCGAGACGGCGATGTTGATGGCGCCGTCCGAGGTGGGGAACAGCCCGGTCGGAACCGAGGTCGGGTGGTCGTTGCCCACCTGCGGCGCCACCTCGCGCTCTACCAGCCAGCGCGCGGCCTGGAAGTCCAGCATGAACATCTGCGCCTGCAGCAGCGAGGTATGGATCCACTGGCCCTTGCCGGATTTCTCGCGCTCGATCAGCGCCGTCAGGATGCCCATGGCGGCGAACAGCCCCGCGGTCAGGTCGGCGATCGGGATTCCCACCCGCATCGGCCCGCGCCCCGGCTCGCCGGTGATCGACATCAGCCCGCCCATGCCCTGGGCGATCTGGTCGAAGCCCGGGCGCTTCACGTAGGGCCCGTCCTGGCCGAAGCCCGAGATCGAGGCCAGGATGATGCGCGGGTTCACCGCCTTCAGCGCCTCGTAGCCGATCCCCAGCCGCTCCTTCACGTCGGGGCGGAAGTTCTCGACCACCACGTCGGCGCCTTCGACCAGCCGCTTGAACAGGGCCAGCCCGTCCTTGTCCTTCAGGTTCAGGGTCAGGCTGCGCTTGTTCCGGTGCAGGTTCTGGAAATCGGCGGTGGCGCGGCCTGCCCCCAGCGCGCCGTCCGCCTCCAGCGTGTCCGGCATCTCGATCTTGATCGCGTCCGCGCCCCAGTCCGCCAGCTGGCGCACGCAGGTCGGGCCCGACCTGACCCGGGTCAGGTCAAGCACCCGGATATGGTCCAGCGCAGTCGATGCCGGCTGATGGGGCATGGGGCGCATCCTCTCCCTGATGTTTGCGGGCGCCGGTTGACAGGCGCGTCTCGTTGGGCGGTACTTTACGAAATGGCGGTTTGCAGGCAATGGGCAATGCGGGTGCTTCCACCCCGTGGGATGGCCGGCGCGGCGAAGATCAGAGGAGTGATGGCATGGCGGGTGCTGTGCCGGCGATGGCCAAGCGCGCACGGCCCGATGACCGCCGCCGCGACGGCGCCCCGGATGCTCGCCGCGTCGCATCCCGCCGCACGCCGCCACCCCCGGACCGGGCAGCCGCCGCCGCGAGATGCGGCGGACCGCATTCGGGAGAGAAGTGCCGGAAAGCGCCTGAACTGTGTCCCGGAAGGGATTGAAATCGCGTCGTTCCCGTTGTCTTATTGCGTTGGGGCAGTGCACATCTAACAGCAAGGAACGAACCTATGCGCAACAGACTCGTCCGCACGGCCGCCGTTCTCGGCCTGGCTGCCAGCCTCGCCGCCTGCGGCGGCGGCAGGGGCCCCGAACTCACGAATATCTCGACCGCAGGATCGCCGAGCACGAATCGCGTCGGCCCGGTCGACCAGCACCGCGAAATGGTGACCATGCGCCTCGGCGAGCGCGGCGTCGTCGCCGTGTTCCGCTCCGGCGAGTGCGGCGCCCGGGCCCCGGACTTCACGCGGATGATGCAGGGTCAGGTCGAGGACGGCTTGCGGGTGCCGGAGGGGATCATCCTCTACGACGCCGGGATCGCCGATTACGAAAGCAGCCGTTGCGGAACCTTCGTTCCGGCCCGCGCAATCGGGGTCATCGCCGCGCAGACCGGGCGCTACGAGCTGCGGTTCTTCGGCGGCGAGGTGGTGCGCACCGTGGTCGTGCGCTGAGGCGTTCCCGTACCTTTTCCGCGGCGGGTCGACTCGGGCGCGGATTTCACGCTATCCGGTCGGCATGAGCGTCTTCGAGCGATATCTGACGATCTGGATCGCCCTCGCGATGGCGGCGGGGATCGTCATCGGCAGCGCGGCCCCGCGTCTGGTCGAGGTCGCCGCCGCCGCGGAAATCGCCAGCGTCAACGTCCTGGTCGCGGTGCTGATCTGGGCGATGGTCTACCCGATGATGGTCGGCGTTGATCCGCGGGCGCTGGGCGATGTCTTTCGCCAACCCAGGGGCCTGGCCGTGACCCTGGCGGTCAACTGGCTGATCAAGCCCTTCACCATGGCGTTCCTGGCGGTGCTGTTCTTCGAGGGCATCTTCGCGGACCTCATCGCGCCCCAGGACGCCCGGCAATACATCGCGGGACTCATCCTTCTCGGGGCCGCCCCCTGCACGGCCATGGTCTTCGTCTGGTCCCAGCTCACCCGCGGGGACGAGAACTACACGCTGTTGCAGGTGTCGGTGAACGACCTGGTCATGGTGTTCGCCTTCGCGCCCATCGTCGCCTTTCTGCTGGGCGTCACCGACATCTCGGTGCCGTGGGAGACGCTGGTCCTTTCGGTCATCCTGTTCGTGGTGCTGCCGCTTCTGGCGGGGGTCTGGACCCGGGCGCGGTTGGGCGAGCCCGCGCGCATCATGGCGTTCCAGGACCGGGCCAAGCCCTATTCGGTGATCGGACTGATCGCGACGGTCGTCATTCTCTTCGGGCTCCAGGGGCAAGTCATCGTCGATCGTCCCTCGGTCATCGCGCTGATCGCGGTGCCGATCCTGATCCAGAGCTACGGCATCTTCGCCCTGGCTTATGCGGCGGCCTTCGCGCTGCGGGTGCCGCATCGGATCGCGGCGCCCTGCGCCCTGATCGGCACCTCGAATTTCTTCGAGCTCGCCGTCGCCGTGGCGATCAGCCTGTTCGGCCTGAACTCGGGCGCGGCGCTCGCCACAGTGGTCGGCGTGCTGGTCGAAGTGCCGGTGATGCTGTCGCTGGTCGCCTTCGCGAACCGGACCCGGGCGCGCTTCGCCTGACCGTCCGCCGCCGCATATCACGGCGCGGCAACCGATTTCGGTTCGCGCGGAACTGCCCTATGATGACCGCCGCAACCCGCGGCCGGAGACCGATCGCCCCATGACCCTGACCGTCACCTTCGTCGGCACCGGCGACGCCTTCGGCACCGGCGGCCGGATGAATACCTGCATCCTGGTCGACGCGCCGGGCATCCGCTTCGCCATCGATTTCGGCGCCACCAGCGTCAACGCGCTGAAGGGCCTGGGGATCGAGCACGACTCGATCGACGCGATCCTGCTGACCCACCTGCATGGCGACCACGCGGCGGGAATCCCGGTGCTGTTGATGGACGCAATGCTGGGGACCAAGCGGCAGCGCCCGCTGACCATCGCCGGGCCTCCGGGCACCGCGGCGCGGCTGCCGGTGATCTTCGGCGCGCTGTTCCCGGGCAGCGAGGCGATGCAGCCGAAATTCCCGCTGGACGTGGTCGAGATCGCCATGCAGCGGCCCCTCGATCTGCTGGGCCTGCGGATCACCACATGGCCCGCGATCCACACGCCCCAGACGGTGCCGACCTCGATGCGGGTCGAGGTGGCGGGAAAGGTGATCGCCTATACCGGCGACACCGCCTGGAACGAGCACCTGCCGGCGCTGGCGCGCGGCTCGGACCTGCTGATCGCCGAGTGCTATTTCCACACCAAGCCGGTGCCGTTCCACCTGAACTACCCGGCGATCCGCGAGCACCGGGACGAGCTGCAGACCAGGCGCCTGATCCTGACCCATATGGGCCCCGAGATGCTGGCGGCGGCGGAAAGCGTACCCGAGGAGTGCGCCCATGACGGGATGGTCGTGACGCTGTAGGCGTCGCGGCGCACCGAGCGATGACGCTGCCCGGCGTCTCACCGTTTGCGCCCTTCCTGCTGCGCGCTGCCGCGCGCACCCCTCAGGA
>DATHZU010000211.1:0-6137 GCA_035458445.1 Thermohalobaculum sp.
GCCACTTCGCCGACGATGGCGCCCTGATCCCTGGTCTTTTCGGTGGCGAATTCCACCAGCGCGGCACCGACCTTCAGAATCTCGCCAGGCTCGCCATGGAGCTTTTCCACGGTTCCCGGGAAGGGGCTGGGGATTTCGACCACCGCCTTGTCGGTCTCGACCGAAACCAGCGGCTGGTCGGCGGTCACGCGGTCGCCGGGCGAGACGTGCCAGGCCACGATCTCGGCCTCGACCAGGCCCTCGCCAAGATCGGGAAGCGCGAAAGTGGTCATGCGAATGCCATCGCCTCCTCGATTGCGCGGCCGATCCGTGCCTCGGTGGGCAGGTAATGCGCCTCGAGACGCGGCAGCGGCATTACCGTGTCATAGCCGGCGATGCGCTTTACCGGCGCCAGAAGGCTGGTCAGCGCGTGCTCGGCGACCAGCGCGGCGACCTCGCCGCCCAGCCCTGCGGTCAGGGCCGCCTCGTGGACGATCACGCAGCGGCCGGTCTTGCGCACCGATCCCAGGACCGTATCGGCGTCGAGCGGCTTCAGCGTCGCCAGGTCGATCACCTCGACCCCGATGCCGGCCTCGGCGAGGCCAGCCGCCGCGCTCATCGCCTCGGTCACCATGGCGCCCCAGGTGACGAGCGTGACATCGGCCCCCTCGCTGAGCACGAAGGCGGTGTCGAGCGGCAGGGCGGCGCCGTTGTCCGCAACCGGCTCGCGCAGCGCGCGGTAGATCCGCTTCGGCTCGAGAAACACCACCGGGTCGGGATCGCGGATCGCCGCCAGCAGCAGGCCATAGGCGCGCGCGGGTGACGAAGGCACAACCACGCGCAGGCCCGGAATATGCGCCAGCATCGCCTCGGTGCTTTCGGAGTGGTGCTCGGGGGCGTGAATGCCGCCGCCATAGGGCGCACGCAGCACCATCGGGCAGGTCAGCCGCCCGCGGGTCCGGGTGCGCAGCCGCGAGGCGTGGTTCACCAGCTGGTCGATGGCAGGGTAGAGGAAACCCATGAACTGGATCTCGGCCACCGGACGCAGGCCCCGTGCCGCCGCGCCGACCGCCATGCCGGCGATCAGCGCTTCGGAGAGCGGGGTGTCGCGCACGCGGTCGAAGCCGTAGCGCTGCACCAGCCCGTCGGTGGCGCGGAAGACGCCGCCATCGATCCCGACATCCTCGCCGAAGACGATGACGCTGGGGTCTTCTTCCATGGCACGCCCGAGGGCGGCGCGAACGGCTTCCACGAGGGTCAACTCAGGCATTGTCCACCTCGGCGCGCTGGGCTTGCAGGGCGGCGGGCAGGGTATTGTGCAGGTGGTCGAACATCGCGGCCGGCAGCTCCGCATCGGTCGCCAGGTAGGTCTCGGCGGCCCCATCCATTTCGGTGGCGGCGCCGCGCAGAAGCGCCTCCTCCTCGGCCTTGGTCCAGTCATGCGCGGCGACCAGATGGGCGCGGAGGCGGGTCAGCGGCTCCTCCTTCCAGTGCTTGCGCACCTCCTCGTCCTCGCGGTAGCGGCTGGCGTCGTCGGCGGTGGTGTGGTCGCCCAGGCGGTAGCTGAGGCACTCGATCAGGCTGCCGCCCTCGCCGCCGCGCGCGCGGGCCAGCGCCCGGCTGACGGCGTCGCACACGGCGATCACGTCGTTGCCGTCCGCCTGCTCTCCGTGAATCCCGGCGGCGATCGCCTTCTGCGCCAGGGTCCGGGCCGCGGTCTGCTCGCGGCGGCGCACCGAGATGGCCCACTGGTTGTTGTTGATCACGAAGACCGCCGGCAGCCGCCACAGCCCGACCACGTTCATCGCCTCGTAGAAATCGCCCTTCGAGGTGGACCCGTCGCCGCCGACGGCCACCGCCACGGCCGGTTCGCGGCTAAGCGAGATCGCAAGCGCCACACCGGCTGCATGCGGGAACTGGGTCCCGACCGGGATGCAGACCGGGAAGTCGCCGCGCGGCCCGGCGAAGTCGCTGCCGCGCTCGTCGCCGCCCCAGTAGAGCAGCAACTCGAGCGGCGTGACGCCGCGCCAGAGCTGCGCCGCATGTTCGCGGAACGACGGCAGCAGCACGTCCGACGCCTCCATGGCGCTGGCGACGCCGACCCCGACCGCCTCCTGCCCGAGGCAGGAGGCATAGGTCCCGAGCCGCCCGGTGCGCTGAAGCGCAATCGCCTTGGTGTCGAAGGCGCGCGCCCGCACCATGGCGCCGTATAGGGCACGCAACGTGCCGCCGTCGCGGGCGAACTCCGGTAGCGGCCCGATGGCCTGGCCGGTGGCATCCAGGCAGGCGCAGCAATCGATGTCGAAATGGGCGATGTGGGTTGGCACCGGCTATTCCTCCATCGAGGACATGGCCATTTCCGCCGCCATTTTCTCGCGCATCACGAATTTTTGCACCTTGCCGGTGATGGTCATCGGGAATTCCTCGACGAAGCGGATGATCTTCGGGATCTTGAAATGGGCGATCTGGCCCTTGCAGAAGGCGCGGATCTCGTCCGCGGTGGCCTGCTCGCCCTCGCGGAGTTTGATCCAGGCGCAGACCTCCTCGCCGTATTTCGGGTCGGGGACGCCGATCACCTCGACCTGCTCGACCTTCGGGTGGGTGTAGAGGAAATCCTCGATCTCGCGCGGGAAGATGTTCTCGCCGCCGCGGATCAGCATGTCCTTGATCCGGCCGACGATCTGGAAATAGCCCTCGCCGTCGACCACGGCGACATCGCCGCTGGCGATCCAGCGGGCCTCGTCGATGGCCTTGGCGGTCTTTTCCGGGTCGTTCCAGTATTTGGGCATCACGCAGTAGCCCCGCGTCTTGAGCTCGCCCGGCGTGCCGCGCGGCACGATACGCCCCTCCGGATCGACGATCTTGATCTCGGTATGCGGCAGCACGCGCCCCACCGTCTCGACCCGGCGGGCTACCGGATCGTCAACCGAGGTCTGGGTGCTGACGGGCCCGGTCTCGGTCATGCCGTAGGCGATGGTGATCTCGGTCAGGTGCATCTCGCCCATGACACGCTTCATCAGCTCGGCGGGGCATGGCGCGCCGGCCATGATCCCGGTGCGCAGGCTGGTCAGGTCGAAACCGGAGAAAACCGGCTCGTCGAGGCAGGCGATGAACATGGTCGGCACGCCGTGCAGCACGGTGCAGCGCTCGCGCTCGATCGCCTCCAGCGTCGCACGCGCATCGAACCCAGCCGAGGCAAAGACCATGGCCGCGCCATGGGCGACGCAAGCCAGCGTGCCCAGCACCATGCCGAAGCAATGATACATCGGCACCGGGATGCACATCCGGTCGGCGCCGGTCAGCTTCATCTGCCGCCCGGTGAAATAGGCATTGTTGACGATGTTGTGGTGGCTCAGCGTCGCCGCCTTCGGCCGCCCGGTGGTACCGGAGGTGAACTGGATGTTGATCGGGTCGTCGAACTGCAGGCGCGTGCCCAGCTCCGCCACCCGCTTGCGCGCCGCGCCATCCGCCCGGCCCATCACGTCGCTCCAGGTGACCATGCCGGCGGAACGGTCCTCGCCCAGCCGGATCACCCAGCGCAGCGTCGGAACGCGGGCCGCGGCGAGCTGGCCGGGAATCGCATCGCGAAGCTCGGGCATGAGTTCCTCGAGCATCGAAATATAGTCGCTGGTCTTGAAGGCCGGCACAGTGATCAGGGCCGTCACGCCAACCTGGTTCAGCGTGAATTCGAGCTCGGACAGGCGGTAGGCAGGGTTCACATTCACCAGGATCAGCCCGGCCTTGGCGGTGGCGAACTGTGCCACCACCCATTCCGCCATGTTCGGCGCCCAGATGCCGATCCGGTCGCCGGGCTGGAAACCGAGAGCCACCAGCCCCGCCGCCAGCCGGTCGACCTGTGCGCCGAGCTCGCGCCAGCTCCAGCGCAGGTCCTGATGCGCAACGACCAGCGCTTCGGCATCGCCGTGCATCGCGACGGCGCGGTCGAAGAGCTGGCCCACGGTGAGCCCCAACAGGGGCGTGCCGGAGGCTCCGTGCAGGTAGCTTGCGGGCATATGGCGGGTGTCAGGCGTATCAGCCATGTCGCGTCTCCCGGGCGCGTTTCGGCGCGCCTTGCCGCGTCGTGCGAGGTTGAACTCGCCGGGCCGATTATCGGATGGTCCACGGTTCGGCGCATTGACAAGGGTCAACGGCGCGTCCGAAGGCTTGGGGGGACTGTACCCGTCAGCCGAGGGGCTCGCGGCGCACGGTCGGACGCAAATGGCGATAGGGCACCTGGCCGAGGCGGCAATGGTGCAGGCCGGGCGCCTCGGCGTTCAGCACCGCCGCCGCGATCGGCTCGAAATCCGCCCGGAAATGGACGGTGCTCTTCACCGCCACGATCCGGGCCTCGGCGGGGTCGACGCCGATATGCCGGAAGATCGCCTGGTCGAGGCACTGGCAGCGCTTGCTTCCGACGACGACGCGCAGGTCGCACCGGTCATCGAGCACCCTCAGCAGAGCCGTCGGCCCGGTGTCGGCGATGCTGCCGGCATACATCTCGCCGGTGAAGGCGAACCTGCCTTCGCTCAGGGCCTCGACCCGGAACCGGCCCTGAAACGGGTCGGGCGCCAGGCCGGCCTTGCCGCCCAACGGCGCCTCGAACGTGCCGCCCTCGCCCAGCGCGTGGGCTCGCGCCGCGATCTCCGGGTCGTTCAGCATTCCCAGAACCGCGCCCCGGGCGCCGCCGGAGACCAGCGCGCGCAGCAGCCCGGTGGTGTCCGAGGTGCCGCCCGCGCCCGGATTGTCCTGCACATCGGCGATGACGACGGGCCGCCCCGCCTCGGCAGAGACAGCCATCGCTCGGGCGACGGCGTCTTCGGCTGAAAGCAGAGTGCAGTCGAAGGCTGCCTCGGCCGCCGCGAAATCGCCGAGCAGCTTGCCCGCCATGGCTTCGGCGCGCTGGGGCGTCTCGGCATAGGCGAGCACGGCCGGCCCCGCGTCGTGGATGTCCGCGGCCGGAAAGCCCATCGCGAGTTCGGCCCATGCGGCGGGCGGCACGCCGACCCGCGCGGTCTGGGCATAGAGGCCGGCACAGGGCCCGGCGCCGGTATATTGCGCCTGCAGGGGCACGAGGAACGGAGCCTGAAGATAGGCGGCGCAAAGCCTGCCGCCGCCGATCAGGTGCATCAATGCGTCAAAGGCCCGGCCCCCGGTCTCGGCCATGTCCAGATGCGGATAGGTGCGGAAGATCGTGATGGACGATGCAAGATCGACCATGCGCCGGGTCAGGTTCGCGTGCAGGTCCAGGCTGATCGAGACCGGCAGCGAGGGGCCGACGAGTTCGCGGACGCGCCGCAGCAATTCGCCCTCGCCGTCCTGGTGGCTTTCGGTGACCATCGCGCCATGCAGGTCGAGATAGATGCCGTCGATCCGGCCCGCGCCGCGGATGCCCTCGAGGATCATGCCGCTGATCCGCTCGAAGGCGTCGTCGGTGACGAAGGACGACGGCTCGGCCGAGCACCAGACGATCGGGATCAGCTCGACCGAGGCGTCCTGCCCGGCCCTCTGGACAAAGCCCGCCAGCGGCAGATTGCTTCCCTCGGTGCCCGATATGACCTCGGCTCCCCGCAAGAGCCCCGGCCAGGCATCGGCCAGCTCGAAGTCGGCGAACTCTGCCTTCGTCGCGCCGAAGGTATTCGTTTCGTGCTGGAAGCCCGCGATTGCAATCCTGGTCATGGCCTGTGCCCCCTTCGGCGACGGATCGCTCCAGTTACCGCGCAATTGCAGTTTGTCCAAAGCCCAAGCTTCGGAATCTGCGCGAGAGGCGTGCCGAGTTTGATCCGAGCCAGCATCTCGGCCACCGTCATTCCCGCGCAGGCGGGAATCTGGTGAACGGCGCGAGATCCTCCGCCTTCGCGGAGGATGACGGTTCAAAGGCGAAAACCGTTTGCGCCAGCCGCCGCTTCCCGACAGGGTATGCCGGTCCGAAAACACACGGGGCGAGCACCGATGGCAGCGAGCGCTTCTGGAATTGTCGACCGGTTTCCGAAGGACGTGCGGGAGATCGAGCACCTCTGGATCCCGATGCCGGACGGTGTCCGCCTGTCGGCGCGCGTCTGGATGCCCGAGAATGCCGAGGCCGAGCCGGTGCCGGCGATCCTGGAATACATTCCCTACCGCAAGCGCGACGGCACCCGGCTGCGCGACGATTGCCGCCA
>DATHZU010000212.1:0-3305 GCA_035458445.1 Thermohalobaculum sp.
GTCGAAGGCGACGGACTGCCAATCCATGCAGTAATGCATAGCGACCATGTTGATTTTGGCAATTCCTATTTACTGGGTGCATGGATATGCAGCGCTGAGCGAAACGATGACGCAGTATAAGCCAATGGCCAACATGAGCCGTTTCTGGGACCGGCATGCGAAGGGCTACGCAAAGCGGCCGGTGGCCGACGAGGCGGCCTACCGGCAGAAGCTGAAAGTGACGCAAAACTACCTCAAGCCGGATATGGAGGTGCTTGAGTTCGGCTGCGGCACCGGCACAACTGCGCTGATCCAGGCGCCATTCGTGAAGCATATCCTGGCCACCGACATCTCCGGCGGGATGCTGGAGATCGCCCGGGCCAAGGCGGCGGCACAGGGTGTCGGGAACGTGACTTTCCAGCAGGTCTCCATCGAGGAACTCGATGCGCCGGACGCCAGTTTCGACGTGGTCATGGGCCACAGCATCCTGCACCTGCTGCAGGACCGGAAAGCCGCCATCGCCAAGGTCCACCGGATGCTGAGACCCGGCGGTGCATTCGTCACCTCGACCGCTTGCCTGGCCGGCAAGATGGCCTGGCTGCGGGTCGTGCTGCCGGTCGGCCGGTTCTTCGGGTTGCTGCCGCTGGTGAAGTTTCTCAGCGCGGAGGAGCTGGTCGCCGACATGACACGGGCCGGCTTCCGGATCGATCACCAATCGCGGCACGGCAAGAGCGGCTCGGCCTTCCTGGTGGCGGTGAAGGAGTGATCCGGCCGGTCAGCCGCGCGGGAACCCGTCGATCAGGTCCTGCATGGCGGCGCGCGGGATGATGGCGCCGCGATGGGCCACCACCCGGGCGCCGAGGGCGCAGCCGTGGCGCGCCGCCTCGACGGGCGGGGCACCGCAGAGCCGGGCGGCGAGGTAGGCGGCGTTGAAGGCGTCGCCGGCGCCAGTGGTGTCGACCACCTTGCCCGCCGCGACGCCCGGCACATGGCCGACCGTTCCGCCCGCCGCCACACTGGCCCCGGCGGCGCCGGTCTTGGCGATCACCTCGGCACAGGCGGTCTGCGGCCAGGGCGGGTCTTCGCCCGAGTCCGGGAACAGGGTCTGCTCCTCCTCGGCGCTGGTCAGGGCGGCGCTAGCGGCGCCATAGGCGCGCGCGATCCACGCGCCCGCCTCGGCGGCGGACCAGAGGCGGGGCCGGTGGTTCGGGTCGACGGCCACCAGCGCACCCCCGGCCCTGGCCGCGGCCGCCGCCGCGATCAGCCGGTCGCGGCCCTCGGGCGGCATCACCGCCAGGCTGATGCCGGAGAAATAGACCTGCGCCGCCTGCCCCATCGCCTCGGCCCGCACATGCCAGTTGCCGCGCGTGAACAGCTCGCGCGCCGGGGCCTCGCCCCGCCAATAGGTGAAGCTGTGCTCGCCCGCCGCATCGGTGTCGATGGCATAGAGGCCCACGGTCGCGCCGACCACGGTCTCGACCAGGCCGCAGTCGATGCCCTCGGCCTCCCAGGCCTGCCGCATCCGCAGGGAATAGGGATCGTCGCCGAGGCGGGTCACATAGCCCACCTGCCCCGGCCCCAGCAGCCGCGCCATGTAGAGGGCGGTGTTCAGCGTGTCGCCGCCGAAGCCCAGCCGGTAGCCGCCCGCCCCGTCCGAGCCGAGCTCGGCCATGCATTCGCCGATGCAGAGGACGCGGGGCGCCATGGCGTCTCCTCCTTAGTAGGTCGCCCGACCGCCGGAGATGTCGAAGACACCCCCGGTGGTAAAGCTGTTCTCGGCCGAGGCGAGCCAGCCCGCCATGGCGGCGATCTCGTCCACCAGCACGAAGCGCCCGCGCGGCACCTTCGACAGCATGAAGTCGATATGGGCCTGGGTCATCTGCTCGAAGATCGCGGTCTTGGCCACCGAGGGCGTGATGCAGTTGACGCCGATGTCATGGCCCGCCAGCTCCTTGCCCAGCGACTTGGTCAGCGCGATCACCCCGGCCTTCGAGGCGGAATAGGCGCTGGCATTGGGGTTGCCCTCCTTGCCCGCGACCGAGGCGATGTTGACGATCCGCCCGTAGCCGCGCGCGGTCATCCCCGGCACCACCGCCTTGCAGCCGTGGAAGACGCCGGTCAGGTTGAGCGCGATCACCCGGTTCCACTCGTCCACCGGGTAGTCGGCGACCGGGGCGTTCAGGCCCGAGATGCCCGCGTTGTTGACCAGG
Organism: Thermohalobaculum sp.; assembly: GCA_035458445.1. GTDB lineage: Bacteria > Pseudomonadota > Alphaproteobacteria > Rhodobacterales > Rhodobacteraceae > Thermohalobaculum. The sequence continues at coordinate 2,190 of DATHZU010000212.1, forward strand.
ATGTCGATGCCGCCCATCTCGGCCTCGCTGCGGGCGGCGGCCGAGCGCACAGCGTCCCAGTCGGTCATGTCCACCTGGACGTAACCGCAGCCCAGCGCCTCGGCCGTCTGCTCGGCCAGCGCCCGGTCGCGGTCCCACAGCGTCACCTGCGCCCCGCTGGCGAGGCACCGCTCGGCGATGGCCCGCCCGATGCCCTGGGCGCCGCCCGTGACCACCGCCCTGCGGCCTTCCAGATCGATCCTGTTCATGATGGCTGTCACCTCGCCCGGCTGCTTCCTTGACCCCTGATCCGGGCCTCCGCTACACCGATTAAACAACGCCCCCGCGCGGAAAAGCAACGCGCAAGCAAGGGATCGCCCGCCATGACCAAGGACACCCGCGCCAATCGCGAGCTGCGCAGCCAGGAATGGTTCGACAATCCGAACAACCCCGGCATGACCGCGCTCTATGTCGAGCGCTACCAGAACCAGGGCTATACCCGCGAGGAGTTGCAGTCGGGCCGCCCGATGATCGGCATCGCCCAGACCGGGTCCGACCTGGCGCCCTGCAACAAGATCCATGTCTTCCTGGCCGACCGGGTGAAGGCGGGCATTCGCGACGCGGGCGGGGTGCCGATCGAGTTCCCGGTGCATCCGATCCAGGAGACCGGCAAGCGCCCGACCGCGGCGCTGGACCGCAACCTGGCCTATCTGTCGCTGGTCGAGGTGCTGCACGGCTATCCCATCGACGGGGTAGTGCTGACCACGGGCTGCGACAAGACCACCCCCGCCATGCTGATGGGCGCGGCCACCGTCGACCTGCCCGCCATCGTGCTGAGCGGCGGGCCGATGCTGGACGGCTGGTGGAAGGGCGAACTGGCGGGCTCCGGCACCGTGGTCTGGGAGGCAAGGCGCCTGCTCGCCGAGGGCAAGATCGATTACGAGGAGTTCATGAGCCGGGTCTGCGCCTCGGCGCCATCGCTCGGCCACTGCAACACCATGGGGACGGCCAGCACCATGAACGCGCTGGCGGAAGCCCTGGGCATGAGCCTGCCCGGCTGCGCCGCCATCCCCGCGCCTTTCCGGGCGCGGATGGAGATGGCCTATGCCACGGGCAAGCGGGCGGTCGAGATGGTCC
>DATHZU010000213.1:0-3332 GCA_035458445.1 Thermohalobaculum sp.
CGCCAGATAGCCGGCAAAGTTGGCGCTGGCGATAAAACCGGCCTCGGACGGGCTGAGCCCCGCACCGTCGGCCATCATCGGCAGGACCGGTGTATAGAGAAACCGGCCCAGCCCGAGGCCGACGGCCATCGCGATCAACCCACCGACCGCCATCCGAATTCGTGCTGCGCTGGTCATCGGGCGATCATATTGGCGCGCGCCCGGCGGCGCTATTGCCGAAATGCCGATGCGCCCCCATATCCTTGCCGTGCGGATGCTGCCTGGCGGGTCCGCGCGTGACGTCGCTTATTCGAAAGGACAGTCGCCGATGACACGGGTTTCCTTCGCCTCGCAGCCATTCATGCTGGGCTTCGAGCAATTCGACAAGCTGGTCGATCGCGCGCTGAAGGCGGGCGCAGACGGCTATCCTCCCTTCAACATCGAGCAGCGCGAGGCCGATGCCTACCGCATCACCCTCGCGGTCGCGGGTTTCGCCGAGGCCGACCTCTCGATCACCGTTGAGGATCATCAGCTGGTGATCCGCGGGCGCCAGGAGAACGAAACGGACGGGCGGGTGTTCCTGCATCGCGGCATCGCCGCGCGGCCGTTCCAGCGGTCCTTCGTGCTCGCCGATCATGTGGAAGTGGCGGGCGCCAGCCTGGACAACGGCCTGCTGGATATCGACCTGGTGCGCCGCCAGCCGGAAACGGTGATGCAGACGATCCGAATCAACGGCACGGAGTGAGAGCCATGGAAAACAACCCATTCACGAATTCCGGCGGCCAGCCAATCGTCTATGTGCGCGAGGTCGCGCCAGACGACCTGCCCGACGAGCTGAAAGGCACCGACGCGCGGCTCTACGCCCTGCACGATGCCGCCGGCAACCGGTTGGCGGTGACGCCGGACCGGAGCGTGGCCTTCGCGCTGGCCAGGCGCAACGACCTGCAGCCGCTGAGCGTGCACTGACGGGGCCAGGCCAGAGGGCTGGCCGTGTACAGCCTGACTTTCGGGGAAGAAAAAGGCTCAGATCGTTCAGTTCCGAGCCTCGAATTTCGATTCAGGCCGCCCGCGATGCCAGCGGTTCGGTGATCAGCGCATAGAGAGCGGCCGCCTCCGAGGTTTCCCGCAGCTTGCGCCGCAGATCCGCATCGCGCAGCAGCCGCGAAACGCGGGCCAGCGCCCGCAGATGGTCGGCCCCGGAATCCTCCGGCGCCAGCAGCACGAAAACCAGGTCCACGCCCTGTCCGTCCGCGGCCTCGAAATCCGCTGGATGCTCGAGCCGGGCGAACAGCCCGACAATCGACTTCAGCTCGGGCAGCCGGGCATGCGGAATCGCCACGCCCCCGCCCATCGCCGTCGAACCCAGCTTCTCGCGCGCCAGCAGTCCCTCGACAACCTGACGGGTCTCCAACCCGTAGGCATCGCGGGCCCGCGCCGCGACCTCCTGCAGGATCTGTTTCTTGCTGCCGGCCTTCACCGCCGGAAGAATCGCGTCGCGCGCGATCAGATCAGACAGTTCCATCAGCGCCCACCTCGCCTTTACTCAATCGACCGATCAGTTCTCGGGAAGATTGGCTGGATCGATCCAGCCCACATTGCCGTCGTCACGCTGGAACACCACATTGATTCGCCCGTTGGCGCTGTTCCGGAACAGCAGGAAGGGCGCATGCGCCAGCTCCATCTGCATCACCGCGTCGCCGACGGTCAGCGAACTGATCCCTGTGGTCATCTCGGCGATGATCACCGGCTGCACGCCGTTTGCCTCTCCGGTCTCCTCGTCGTCGTCCTGGCTCTGCAGCACGTAGGCCTGGGCCTCGAACATCTCGATCGGATCCTGCCGGCTCTGATGGTGATCCTTGATCCGGCGCTTGTAACGGCGGAGCTGCTTCTCGATCCGGTCGGTCGCCTGCTCGAAGGCGGCGTAGATCTCGTCCGCCTCGGCGCGGGCCTGGGCCGTCAGGCCGGTCGCCAGATGGACCGAGGCATCGCATTTGTAGGCGTGGCCATTGCGCGAGAACACCACATTGGCGTCGACCGAACGGTCGAAATACTTTCCGACGGCGGCGTTAAGGTTGCCTTCCACATGGGTGCGCAGCGCGTCGCCCACGTCGATCTGCTTGCCCGATACCTTGATTTGCATTCTTTCTCCAAGCGGCAGGAACGAGACCCGGGCGATGGCCCGGAAAAGCTTCTCATTCCTCCCTTTCTTCCAGCTGCGGAACCAGGTGGGCTGGCCCCGGCCCGGTTTCCGATCCGGCGCTTCGGGATGGCACCCGGCCCGGCGAGGTGCGGAACCTAGGCGGCGCCTCCTGCACTGTCAATATAGCAAAGTTTATAGCAGGATTTAGGCACGGGACATCCTTTTCGGCGCCATTCGGAACGCGTCAGCCGGCATGCTCGAACGCTTTTCTCCGGCGCCGCTCGGCCGAGGACCCGATACCCAGCTGCTTGCGGTACTTGGCCACCGTGCGCCGCGCAATATCGATCCCATCCTCTTGCAAAAGCTCGACAATCGCGTCGTCTGACAGGACCGCGCCCGGCTCCTCCGCAGCGACCATGGCGCGAATTCGTTGCCGAACCGTTTCCGCCGAAAGGCCCTCGGCGCCGACCTGATTGGTGAAGAAGAATTTCAGCTCGAAGATGCCGCGCGGGGTCGCGATGTACTTGTTCGCCGTGACCCGGCTGGCGGTCGATTCGTGCAGGCCCGTGGCCTCGGCCGCCATGGCCAGAGTCAGGGGCTTCAGCCCGGAGACTCCATCGGTCAGGAAGCGGTCCTGATGGCGCATGATCTCGGTCGCGACGGTCAGGATCGTCCGGGCCCTCTGGTCCATGCTGCGGATCAGCCAGTTGGCGCCTGCCCGGCACTCGGAGACGAAGGCGCGGGCGGCGCCCCCGCCGCGCCGCAACTGTGCGGCGTAGCGGTTGTCGATCAGAACCTTCGGCAGCGTGTCCGGGTTCAGTTCCAGTTCCCAGCCCCCGAACCGGCCCGGGCGCAAAAGCAGATCGGGGATCAGCGTCTCGGCCCGCTCGGCCGCGAACCCGGCGCAGGGCCGCGGATCCAGCGCCCTGATCTCCAAGATCATGTCTGCCAGGTCCTCGGCATCGACGCCGCAAGCCGCCATCAGCCGCCGGCGCTCGCCCTGCGCGAGCAGGGGCAGATGGTCGACCAGGCGGCGCATTGCCGGGTCGAGCCTGTCGCGCTCGGCCAGTTGCAGCGCCAGGCATTCGCCCAGGTCGCGGGCGCCGACACCGGTCGGCTCGCACCCCTGTACCAGGGCCAACGCCAATTCGGCCTCGGGCTTGCTGACGCCCAGTCGCCGGGCGAGGTCGCCCAGGTCGGCGCGCAGATAGCC
>DATHZU010000214.1:0-7490 GCA_035458445.1 Thermohalobaculum sp.
GTGTTCGGCTTCACCTTGGCGCGCGAGGCCAGCTTCCTGATCGAGCTGACACCGATCTCGTTCGGGTTATCCAGCAGGAAATGCGCGCATTTCCTGAGCTCCGGCGTCAATTCCGCGCGCAGGGCCTGGAGGTCGTCCAGGATCCTGGCGGCGGTCGTCGGCGTCGGCACATTCGATTGATCCATGGTTGACGAGATTACAAATGTCTCATACGGATGTCCATAACAAACATTTGTTCGAAAGGACTCGCGGCATGATCCCGACGCACGCGCGTGTCGTCATCATCGGTGGCGGCATCATGGGATGCGGGCTCGCCTATCACCTGGCCCACGCGGGCTGGACCGATGTGGTTCTGCTGGAGAAGGCCGAGCTGACATCGGGCTCGACCTGGCACGCCGCGGGCCAGATCACCCACTCGACCTCCAGCTTCGCGCTGGGGACCTGCGTCGGCTACAACATCGACCTCTATTCGAAGGTGCTGGAAGCCGAGACCGGGCAGAGCGTCACCTGGCATGGCTGCGGCTCGCTGCGGCTCGCCTATACCGAGGACGAGATGGACTGGTTGAAGCAGACCGTCTCGGTCGGCAGGGGGCTGGGCTTTCCGATGGAGATCGTCAGCCCCGCCAGAATCCGCGAGCTGCACCCCTTCTACAATCTCGAAGGCGTCCGGGCGGCGCTGCACACGCCCGATGACGGCCATGTTGACCCGGCGGGCGCCGCCTTTGCGCTGGCGAAGGGCGCGCGGCAACTGGGCGTGCAGATCGTCCGGCGGTGCCGCGCGACGAATGTGACGAGGAAGCCGAGCGGCGAATGGCTGGTCGAGACCGAGCATGGCCCGATCGCCTGCGAGCATGTGGTCAATGCCGGCGGCACCTATGCCCGGCAGGTGGCGCTGTGGTCGGGCTACGATCTGCCGACGACCTCGATGACCCATCACTACCTGATCACCGACGCCGTGCCCGAATTCCAGGCGCTGGAGAAGGAACTGCCCGTGGTGCGCGACGACCGGCTGGTCTCGGGCTATATCCGCATGGAACAGAAATCCGGCCTGATCGGCATCTACGAAAAGGCCAAACCGAACAGCGTCTGGGAGGACGGCTGCCCCTGGGAGGCCGAGAACGAGCTGTTCGACCCCGACTACGACCGGATCATGCCCTGGCTCGAGAACGCCATGGACCGGATGCCGGTGTTGAGCGAACTGGGGATCAAGCGCGCGGTGCACGGCGCCATCAGCCATCCGCCCGATGGCAACCCACTGATCGGCCCGGCGCCCGGCCTGCGCAACTATTGGTGCTGCTGCGGCACGCAGATCGGCATCGGCTGGGGGCCGGGGCTGACCCGCGAGCTGGCGCGCTGGATCGTGCACGGGGCGGCGAATATCAACATGCGCGAATTCGACCCACGCCGCTTCGGCCCCTATGCGGACCGGGATTTCCAGGTCGCCAAGGCCCACGAGGACTACCTGTTGCGCCACGAGGTGCCGTTCCCGCATTTCAACCGGCTGGCGGCGCGGCCCGTGAAGCCGTCCGTGCTCTACGACGACCTGAAGGCGGACGGCGCGGTCTTCGAGGAGGTCTACGGCCACGAGCGGCCGCGATGGTTCGCGCCCGCCGGGGTCGCGCCCAGCGACATCTACGGCTTCCGCCGCACCGCGCTCCACGACATCGTCGGCGCCGAGGTGCGGGCGGTCCGGACCAGTGCCGGGATCATGGACATATCGGCCTTCGCCAAGGTCGAGGTCTCCGGCCCGGATGCCGTGGCTTTCCTGGACCGGCTGATCGCCAACCGCCTGCCCCCGGCGCCCGGCCGCATCGCGCTGACCCACTTCCTGAACGACAACGGCCGGATCGAGCTGGAGGCCACGGTCGTCCGCCTGGCCGCGAACCGTTTCTACCTGGTCTGCGCCGCGTTCTTCGAGCAACGGCTGATCGATTATCTGACCTTTGCGCGCGCGGGCGAGGCCATCGAGATCGTCAACCGCTCGGCGGACTGGGGCGCCCTTGCCCTGAACGGGCCGCGCGCGGGCGATATCCTTGGCGCCTGCACCGACGCGCGGCTGGACAATGCCGCCTTCAAGTGGCTGACCGCGCAGGAGGTCGACATCGCGGGCCACAGGCTGTGGGCCTTGCGCATCTCCTATGCCGGCGAGCTGGGATGGGAGTTTCATGGCCCGCGCGCCGCGATCCTGGCGGCATTCCGGGCCATGAAGGCGGCGGGCAAGGCACATGGGCTGGTCAATTACGGCTCGTTCGCGATGAACGCGATGCGCATGGAAAAGGGCTTCAAGGGCGCGGGCGAGTTGACCAACGAGGTCACATTGCCCGAGGCCGCGGTCATGCGCTTCGCCCGCATGGACAAGGACTTCCGCGGCAAGGCCGCGACCGAGGCGGCGCTCGCGCGTCCCCTGCGCTGGATCTGCGCCTATCTCGAGGTCGAGGACGACCGCGTCTCGGACGGCAATGGCGGCGAGGCGGTGCTGCAGGACGGCCGGCAGGTCGGCACCGTCAGTTCCATCGCCTTCGGGCACGCGGTCGGCAGGCTTCTGGCCTTCGCCTATGTCAAGCCGGCGCAGGCGGAGCCCGGCACCGAATTGCAGGTCGTCATCATGGGCGAGCCCCGCAAGGCGCGAGTTCTGTCCCAACCGGCCTACGACCCCGAAAGCGCGCTGCCGCGCGGCGATACGGCCGGGGCTGTGGCGTGACCGTGCAGCCCGCCGGCTTGATATCTTTTTCCACCCTGATCCGGAGCGGAATCAGGTAATCTGGTCCCCAGCACCCTGCCCCGGGCCGCGGCGGCCCGGCACCGACGAGGAGAACTCCGATGCGCGACACCCCGAACATGGCCTCCTGGAGCGAACGTGCCAGCGCCGTGCTGCCCGCCGGAGGCTTCGGCAATTTCGATCCCTCGATGTTCATCCGCAGCGGAAAGGGCGCGCGGGTCTGGGACGAGGACGGCCGGGAATATGTCGACTACGTGATCGGCTCGGGGCCGATGCTGCTGGGCCACGGCCATCCGGAGGTTCTGGAGGCGGTGGCCGAGCAATTGCCAAAAGGTATGACCTTCTTCGCCAACAACACCACCGGTGTGGAACTGGCCGAGGAGATTTGCCGCGCGATGGCATGCGCCGATCAGGTGCGCTTCCTCTCCTCGGGCGGCGAGGCCGACATGTACGCCATGCGCCTGGCCCGCGCCTATACCGGCCGCGACAAGATGGTGAAATTCGAGGGCGGCTACCACGGCATGTCGCCCGAGGCGCAGATGAGCCTGGCGCCCACGCGGCAGGTCAACTTCCCGCAGGCGGTGCCCGACAGCGCCGGCATCCCCGAGGCGGTTCGGGCCGAGATGCTGATCGCGCCCTTCAACGACGCGGACTATCTGGAAAGCCTGCTCGCCGAGCATGGCGACCAGGTGGCGGGGATCATCGTCGAGCCCCTCCAGCGTGTGATCCCGCCCCTGCCCGGGTTTCTCCAGGCCATACGCGCGCTCTGCGACCGTTACGGGATCGTGCTGATCTTCGACGAGGTGGTGACCGGCTTTCGCCTCGCCTATGGGGGCGCGCAGGAGGTCTATGGGGTGACGCCCGACCTCTGCACGCTCGGCAAGATCATCGGCGGCGGGTTCCCGCTGGCGGCGGTGGCGGGGCGCAAGCCGATCATGGACCATTTCGACAAGGCCATCGTTGGGCCGGACCGCTGGCTGATGATGGTGGGCACCCTGTCCGGCAATCCGGTTGCGGCCGCGGCCGGGCTGAAGACCATGGAGATCCTGCGCCGAGACGGCGCCTATGACCGGCTGCGCGCCATCGGCGGACGATTGCAGGCGATGTTCGCGCGGCATCTCGATGCCACGGGCATCCCCTACCGGATATCCGGGGACCCGGTCCTGTTCGAGGTGCTGTTCACCGGCCGCGAGATACGGACCTACCGCGACACGCAGTCGTCCAACGCGGCGCTGAGCGCGCGGTTCCATGCGGCCCTGCGCAAGCACGGGATATTCAAGTCGCCGGGCAAGGTCTATCCGTGCCTTGCCCTGACCGACGAGGATTTCGCGCTCACCGATGCCGCCATCGCTGCCGCCGCGGAGGCCATCGCCGCGACCTGACGCGCCGGCGCGGGCCGGAGGTCGCCGCCGGGGCCAGACGTTTGGCTACGGGGCCACGCGACCGGTTCGCCACGCCTCGCGGATTGGCTGGGGCGGCAGGATTCGAACCTGCGAATGGCGGCACCAAAAGCCGCTGCCTTACCGCTTGGCCACGCCCCAATTGCGGGCGGACATTAGTTCTGTGCCGGGCATGCGGCAAGCCCCATCGGTGCGGCAACGGCGCGGGAAAACGTCCTTGCGGTTGGGCGGTCGCGGCGATATACACCGCCACGCCGATGTCGGAGTGTAGCTCAGCTTGGTAGAGCACTGTCTTCGGGAGGCAGGGGCCGGTGGTTCGAATCCACTCACTCCGACCATCGGCCGAACAGCCGCGCACGGCGCAGTTTCCGGCTTGCACGGGCGAGTCGAATCTGTAATAAGCGCGGCCACCCAAGGATGCGGGCGTAGCTCAGGGGTAGAGCATTACCTTGCCAAGGTAAGGGTCGTGAGTTCGAATCTCATCGCCCGCTCCAATATCTCCAAGCATCGTCAGATGCTTAGAAGCGCGGTTCCCACACAAAATCGTTGTCCGCTCGGCAACCGCAACGGTGGCGCCAGACGAGTTCGGACCCGCCTCTGATTGCCGGCAAAATGCGGTGCCCTGGGCCGAGCAAGGCTGCCGACACCGGGCCGGTCGCAGCGGCAGTGTCGAGCTTGACGATGCGCGGGCTTGAGAGACAGCAGTCATCCACTGACATCCCCACTGCCTCCGCATTTGGCGGCCGGCCAGCGAATGCTGGGAGGGCTGGCGCAGTCTCACGAACTTGGCGAAATCGGCGGCGAAAGCTATGATGCCCGCTCGTCTACGCGCCGGGCGATTAGGGTGATCAGCTTCCGGTGATCGGCGTCGAAGTTGCGGATCCCTTCGGCCAGCTTCTCGGTAGCCATCGCATCCGAGTTGAGCAGCCAGCGGAAGCGTGCCTCGTCCATCTGCATCGGCTCGCACGCATTGATCCGATCCGGATCGAGGACTCTCGGCAAATCGCTTTCGTCCCGGCTCAGCTCGTCGAGCAGCTTGGGCGCTATGGTCAGGCGGTCGCAACCCGCCAGAGCTTTGATCTGGGCTGCTGTCCGGAACGATGCCGCCATCACGACCGTCCCGATCCCGTTCGACTTGTAGTGGTCGTAGATTCTGCGAACCGAGCGCACGCCGGGGTCTTCGTCCGACGGGTAGGAATCGCGCCCCTCCGCCGCCTTGTACCAGTCGGTGATCCGGCCGACGAAGGGCGAGATCAGAAAAGCGCCTGCATCCGCGCAGGCAACGGCCTGAGCCAGGGAGAACAGCAGCGTGAGATTGCAGTCGATGCCTTCGTCCTGCAGGATTTCAGCCGCGCGGATTCCTTCCCAGGTCGAGGCAAGTTTGATGAGCACGCGCTCCTTGCCGATGCCGAGCGCCGCATAGGCGACGATAATCGCGCGCGCCCGCTCGACCGAGGCGGCCGTGTCGAAGGACAGGCAGGCATCGACCTCGGTCGAGACCCGCCCAGGCACCAGCTTCGACAGTTCCGCGCCGACGGCGATGGTCAGCCCATCGGCGATCTCCATCGGGCTCCGGCCGGCCTTCCGTCCAGCCTCGATCTCGCGTGCGATCAGCGCTTCGGATGCGGGGTCTTCCAGGGCCTTGAGAACGAGCGTCGGATTGGTCGTACAGTCCACCGGCGTCCAGGCGCGCACAGCCCCCACATCGCCGGTGTCCGCGACAACGACGCTCATTTCGCGCAGCTGGTCGAGTGCAGTCATCATCAGGTTCCTCCGTAAGGAATTCGAGCTTGCCGTCGCGGCTGCCTCGCGAGCGAGGCACCGCACCAATTGAGAAATCGTCGCGCCTAGTCTTCGTCGTCCCGCAGAAACAGCGCTCCGGGCGCATCCCTGACTTTTCCCAGGATCAGTTCCGCGTTCGGAATGTCGTTCGACTTCGCCCGGCGCGCCGCCGCGGCAGGGTCATGCCCATGCGCCAGCCATCGCCGGATCAGCCGTTCCTCGAGGCACGCCATCGAGGCCCGGAGAAAGATCTCGACATCGAAACAGGTCGCCAGGCCGCTCCAGGGCTCCTCGTCCAGCATGAGGTAGTTGCCTTCGACGACGATGACGTCCGTACCGGGCAAGACAACACCGGCCCCGGCGATCGCGAGGTCGCTCCCACGGTCGAACACCGGGAAATAGACCGGACGCCGCGGCTCGCGCAAACGCCCGAGCTGGGACCGGAAGCCGTCGAAGTCGAAGGTCTGGGGAGCGCCCTTGCGGGCCCTGAGCCCCAGACGGTCGAGCTGTCGGTTGTCCAGATGGTAGCCGTCCATCGGAACGCCGCAGGCCAGGTTGTCCTCGTGCGCGTTCAGAGCGGCGACAAGCGCCTCGGAGAATGTCGATTTTCCGGATGCGGGCGGACCCGCTACCGCCACTATCAGGCGCTCGCCGGGCTGGTGCTTGGCGAGAATCGCAGAAACAACGAGGTCGATCCCGTCACGCATCATGCCGCAGCCGCTTGCAGGACCCACCGGCGCAGTGTCCAACCGGTGCGCATGCCGAGTGGTTGAATGCCCGCCCCGCCGACCGGCAGGTCCGGCCGGCCCATGGCGCGGATTCTCCCTTGGCGAGATTGCAGACCGCTTTCAATTCATCCTCCAGCATTCGGCGGGACCCGTGGCCGGCACTCAGGCCGCCAGGTATCTGCGCAAGGCGCTCTCCAGCCCATTCTCCCAGATCATGCGAAGCCAGGCCTCGAACGCCTCGGCGAAGCGCGGCGCGTCGGCCAGGTCACCATAGATCTGCCGCTGCTCCAGCCAGGCCCCCGGGCGCTCGCGCGCCGCTTTCCCTGCAGCCACCAGCTGGTCCCAGAAGGGATCATTCGGCTCGATGGCCGTGCCGTCCTCGCGGGTGCCGGCGCACATGCGCGCCCAAGCGGCCTCGACCAGAGCAAGGCCCTGGACCGGTCCGCCTGCCGCGAGCGCGTCGCGCAGGATCGGCAGCAGGAAGCCGGTGTGCCGGGACGAGCCGTCGAAGGCCACGCGGCGGGTGGTGTCGACGATTGCGGGGTTCGAGAAGCGGCGGGCGATGAGGCCGACATAGGCCTCCGGCGCCATGCCGGGCACCGGCTTGACGTAGGGCGCGATCTCTTCGCGCTCGACCTTGCGAAACAGCGCCCCGATCAGCGGATGGCCCATGCAGCCGGAGATCGTCTCGACCGACAGGAGCTCGCCGGAATTCGCGATCACCTGATGCCCCGCGTTCAGGATTCGAATCTTCATCGCCTCGTAGTCGTGCACGCGGTCCGAGAAGGTCGCACCGGCGCGGTGCCAATCGGGGCGACCCGAGCAGAAATCGTCCTCGATCACCCATTGGCGGAAGTTCTC
>DATHZU010000215.1:0-2616 GCA_035458445.1 Thermohalobaculum sp.
GAAAACACAAATGATATAAGCCTTGTTACCTTTCTGACTTGCAACGGTGTCAAGTTTATTTTTCCGGGCGACTTGGAAGGAGAAGGATGGGGAGGAATGCTTTCGCAACCTGGATTTGCAGATGAACTTAATGACGTCAACATATTTGTTGCATCACATCATGGAAGACGAAACGGCTACCGCGCGGACGTGATGAGGCTTGCCGCCCCGAATGTCGTAGTCATGTCGGACAGCCCAATTAACTACGCAACGCAGGAGACTGTGAATCTGTACGGATCACATTGCTCTGGAATAGAGTTCAATGGTGAACCGCGCCGCGTCCTAACGACGCGCAACGATGGGTCTTTGACCTGGCGCTTATAGATGATCCGTGTAATCCATGGGCTCTTCCAGTCCGGGATTGCCAGTTGATCCCTTGGGGTAAAAAACGTTCGCTTCGGCCAGCCCCTCGATCTCGGCGTGTAGTTCCTTCGCATATGCTTCCGACACATGGGTCGGAAAACTAGCAGGCCTCGCTGTGACCCAAAAGCTACGCCCATTTGCGCCGCCTGCTGCTTCCGCAGTGCTTCCGAAAATTTCCTAGCGTTAATCTCATCTGAATTGTTCCCCTATAACACATTGTTTTTTATTAATAAAATGGTGAGCCCGACAGGATTCGAACCTGTGACCCACTGATTAAAAGTCAGTTGCTCTACCGACTGAGCTACGGGCCCACACGGGCGCGGAACCTAGGCGGGGTGGTCCGGGAGGTCAAGGCCGATCTCCCGCTCTCGGGCGGGGTCAGGAAGGGCGTCACCTTGCCTGGTTCCGGGCGTCTGCGGGGGGCGACAATCGTTGATTTGGCCAAGCGTTTCACTGGCGCGATGCGGCAGCCAGGTCTATATAGCGGCACCATGGACCTGCGGGCGGCAAAGCGGTCTCCCGGCCTGCGCTTTCTGAAGATGCACGGGCTGGGCAACGACTTCGTCATCATCGACGCGCGCGGCGCGGGCGATCCGGTCACGCCTGCGCTGGCGCGGGCGCTGGGCGACCGGCACCGGGGGGTCGGATTCGACCAGCTGGCAGTCATCGCCGATAACGGGGGTGCCGATGTCCGGGTGAACTTCTGGAACGCGGACGGTTCGACCGCCGGCGCCTGCGGCAACGCCACCCGCTGTGTGGCGCATCTGCTGTTGGCCGAGAGCGGGGCCGCGCGCCTGGGCATGGTCACCGCCAATGGTCTGCTTACGGCTGCGCGCCTGGCGGATGGCCGGGTGCGCGTCGATATGGGTCCCGCCCGCACCGGATGGCGGGACATTCCGCTGGCCGAGGAGGCGGATACCGTCGCCCTGCCGCTGGACGGCCATCCCGGAGCGGTCAGCATGGGCAACCCGCATTGCGTCTTCTTCGTCGAGGACGCGGAGGCTGTACCTCTGGCCGAAGTGGGACCGCGCTGGGAGCGTCACCCGATGTTCCCGGAGCGCACCAATGTGGAGTTCGTCCAGGTGCTGTCTCGCGGAGAGATCCGGCTGCGGGTCTGGGAGCGCGGTGCGGGCATCACGCTGGCTTGCGGGTCCGGCGCCTGCGGCGCGGTGGTCGCGGGAGTGCGCAGGGGCCTGCTGGACCGGCGGGTGACCGTGAACCTCGACGGCGGCGCGCTGGAGATCGAGTGGCGCGACGATGGCAATGTGCTGATGACCGGCCCGGTGTCCCAGGTCTTCGAGGGGATGCTCTCGCCGGAGTTCATCGCGGCGGTGGGCCCATGACCGCCCCCGTCTTTGCGACCTTCGGCTGCCGCCTGAACGCCTACGAGACCCAGGCGATGACCGACCTCGCCGCCGGGGCAGGGCTTTCGAACGCGGTGGTCGTCAACACCTGCGCCGTGACCGGCGAGGCGGTGCGCCAGGCGCGCCAGCAGATCAGGAAGCTGCGGCGCGAGCACCCCTCGGCCCGCCTGATCGTCACCGGCTGTGCCGCGCAGACCGAGCCGCACACCTTTGCAGCGATGCCCGAGGTCGACCAGGTGATCGGCAATCTGGAGAAGATGCGGCCCGAGACCTGGGGCGCGATGGCGCGCGGGCTGATCGGCGCGACCGAGGCGGTACAGGTGGACGACATCATGTCGGCGACCGAGACCGCGGGCCACCTGATCGACGGCTTCGGCACCCGCGCGCGGGCTTATGTGCAGGTCCAGAACGGCTGTGACCATCGCTGTACCTTCTGCATCATCCCCTATGGGCGCGGCAACTCGCGCTCGGTCCCCGCTGGCGTGGTGGTCGAGCAGATCCGGCGGCTGGCGGGGCAGGGCTTCAACGAGGTGGTGCTGACCGGGGTCGACCTGACCTCGTGGGGCACCGATCTGCCGGGCAGGCCGCGGCTGGGCGATCTGGTGCAGCGGATCATCCGGCTGGTGCCGGACCTGCCGCGCCTGCGGATCAGTTCGATCGACTCGATCGAGGCCGATCCGGCGCTGGTGGATGCCATCGGGTCCGAGGCGCGGCTGATGCCGCATCTGCACCTCAGCCTGCAGGCGGGCGACGACATGATCCTGAAGCGGATGAAGCGCCGGCACCTGCGCGACGACGCCATCCGGTTCTGCGGGGAAATTCGCGCCCGGCGACCGGAAATCGTGTTCGG
>DATHZU010000216.1:0-2082 GCA_035458445.1 Thermohalobaculum sp.
AGTCCGGGGCCCGGGGTCTCGATCTCCAGAATTTCGGTGAACTGTTGCATCCGCCCATGCTAGGGGATGCGCCGGCAGGCAGACAATGGGGCACCACCATGGACTTCGATCCCGACCTTCCCTGGCGCGACATTCGCGGCGAGGGCTACAACGCCCATATCGGCCCGATCCGCTTCGCGCCTCTGGGCGGAAACCGCTGGTGCTCGGCGGTGCTGCTGGATGCCCGGCACATCAATGTGGGCGGGGTCTGCCATGGCGGCATGCTGCTCAGCTTCGCCGATGTGACCATGGGCGCATCGACCTTCGCCGCAGGCGACGGACACCCCTGCGCGACGATCCAGATGGACGGCCATTTCATCGCCGCCGCCAAGCAGGGCCAGCGGCTGGTGGGCGTGGCCACGCAACTGCGCAAGGTGCGCGAGCTTTCGTTCATGCAATGCGAGATATGGGCCGAGGGACGCCTGGTGATGCGCGCCAGCGGCACCTGGAAATACCTCGCCAGCCGCGCGCCGGGGGCCAGCGGGGTCGGGCAGATCGTCTGAGCCGGGGCCGCGGTTTGCCGGACGCAGCCCCTGTGCTGGACCAAAACCGTTTCAGACTGAATCAGTCTGAGAAAGGATTTTCGTCCAGATTCATTGTTTTGAGCAAAATCCTGGGATCAGATCGGTTCAATCTGATCCGTTTTTGCTCTAGGGTCGCATTCCGCGAAACCGGATGCAGGATTGCCTTGCGATGACGGAATCCGTTCTCGACCCTTCGGACGACGTCACCATCGGCCCGCGAACCCTGCGGGTCTGGCCCGAGGGCCAGCAGATCCAGAAATGGTTCAACACCAAGGTGCTGGTGACCGAGTTCGCCGATCACCAGCATTATGCCGCCGAGCTGACCAACCTGATCCTGAAACGAGCCTCGGACCCGGAGCTCGGGCAGAAATACACTCCGGAGCTGGGGATCGGCGACGCCAAGGTCTATGACATGCACAAATGGCCGGGCCCGGAGGCGGCGCTGATCCATGCTCGCGCGGTGGCGTTCTTCCGGCGCGCCCTGGGCGGGCGCCCCGCGGTGGTGGACCTCAGCTGGGCCAGCGTCTATCGCAGCGGCGACTACTGCATGCCGCACAGCCATCCGCGGACGATGGCCAGCATGCTTTACGTCCTCGATCTCGGCGACGGCACCAAGCGTGCCGACGGGCAGTTCTACTTCGCCGACCCGCGCATGGCGCCCTGTTGCCGCGAGGAGCCCGGCTACATGAGTACGCCCTGCGCGCCCATCCTGCGGCCCGGCGTGATGATGATGTTCCCCGGCCAGGCGGTACATTTCGTCACCCCCTACCGCGGGCGCCGGCCAAGGGTGACGATGACCTGGAACCTGAACCACGAGGCGAAGGATGGCAGCCCCCTGCCGGAGGGCGTGCAAAGGCCGGATTGAGCCCGGCGTCCGGGTGCTTACGCGCCCAGGTCCGAGATCAGTTTTTCGACATTGCCGCCGCGGGCTTCCAGCATGGCGCCGATCTCCTCGCGCTGGGTGATCAACAGCGAGATGCCCTCGATCACGATATCGGCGATCACCACCCGTCCGGGCTGGTCGCTGACCAGCCACTCCACCAGCACCGGCGCCGCACCCTGGCGGGTGATCGAGGTCTTCACCAGCATGCCCTTGCGCCCGGCATCGATCACGCCGTCCATCGTAAAGGCCTCGCCGGCGGTGGTTTCGGAATACTCCTGGAAGCGGCGGGCGTAGACGCCGGACAGGAACTTGCCGAAGGCCGCCACATAGCGCGCCTGCTGATCCTCGTTCATGATCCGCCAGTTCGCCCCGGCGGCGAAACGGGCGATCTGCGGCATCGCGGCGCGGCGCTCGATGATATCGAGCAGACGCGGCGCCTTCGCCTCGGCTTCGCCGGGGCTGCGCGCCAGGTCCAGCAGTTCCTCGATGCTCTGCCGCACATGCTGTGACGCCTCGTTCTCGCCCAGAGCGAGCGCGTGCGACAGCGGCAGCCCGCCCGCAGCCACGGCGACGCCCAGCATCAGTTGCGCCATCAATTGCCGGCGGCCGGTCATCATTGCCTGTCTCTCCCTAGCC
>DATHZU010000217.1:0-2810 GCA_035458445.1 Thermohalobaculum sp.
AAGACGACGGCGTTGATCCACTGGCAGGCGCTCAAGCTGTTTCTCAAGGGCGTGCGATACCGGCGGCGCCCGGAACCTCCACAGGAGCAAGTGACATGACCGGCATTCTGCGTGCCCTGACGTTGTTCATTGTGCTTGGCACCGGGACAGCCTCAGCATCGCCGGTCGAACTCCGAGGAGTTGTCGACACCGAACGTCCGCGTGGGTGCAGCGACTACAGCTTCCTGTTGTGGGATTTCTATCGGGCGGAGCTGTGGAGCGATGCCCAGCAGTTGCCGGGTGACGAATTCGCCCTCGCGCTCACCTATCGCAGTGCCTTCACCCGCGATGAACTGGTTCAGGCGTCCATCGATGAAATGACGCGCATCTCCGGCAGGTCCGAGTCGAGCCTCGCCGATGCGCGCCGCGAGATGGAACAGGGCTTCCGCGATGTAGCAGTCGGCGACCGGATCACTGCATTGCGCACTTCGGCCAACGAGCTTCGGTTTTACCTAAATGGGGCTGAAACCGGCACCATGACGCGCGATGTCGATCTGTTCCTGGCGATCTGGCTGGGCCCGAAGAGCCGGCACAAGGACGGCCGCGAGGCCCTGCTGGCCGGGCGCTGCAATGGCTGATTCACGCCTCGGCCGGGGCGCGCTGGCCCGCCCTGGCCTGGTTGCCGGTGCGCTCGCCTTTGCCGGGTTGCCGCTCCATGTCCATGCGCCCAGGTTCTACGCCGAGGAGATGGTGGTTGCCCTGCCAGTGCTCGGGGCGGTCCTGCTGGGCGCGCGGGCAATCGACAGCATTCAAGATCCGGTGATCGGCTGGCTCGCCGACAGGCTGCGCAGATTTCGCGAGATTTGGGCCATCGGCGCCGCGATTCTGCTTGGCATCGGGATCGCCACTTTGTTTGCGCCGCCCGGTTGGGGGGACCCTCTGCCGCGCCTGGTGATCGGGCTCATCGCTGCGTTTACCGGCTTCAGCGCGCTCCAGATAGCACTCTACGACCACGGTCTGGCATTGGCGAACAGCGCGGGCGGTGACCACACCCGCGTCGCGCTGTGGCGCGAAGTCGGAGGCCTCACCGGAATCTGCCTCGCCTCGCTGTTGCCGCCTCTGCTCGCGATGGCGCTCGGCGCGCCTGCGGCCTATGCCGGCTATGCCGCGGTCTTCTCCGTGATCGCCGTCCTGGCGATTGCCGGAATGGCCGGCCGCTGGCAAGCATCCGATGCGCCTGCGACCGGCGTCGCGGGCTTTCGGCGCGCTCTTTCGATACCGGGCGTCGCGCCGCTTCTGGGTCTCGGCTTTCTCAACGCCCTGCCAACGGCGGTGACATCGACCCTTTTCTTGTTCTTCGTCGCCGATGTCCTGCAGGCCGAGCCCCATGCCGCACCGACGCTTTTGCTGTTCTTCGCGGCTGCTGCTGCCGCCGCGCCGTTCTGGGTGCGACTGGCTCAGCGCGCCGGGCAAAGGCGGGCGCTTGCAGCGGGAATGACGTTGTCGGTGCTGGCCTTTGCCTGGGCCTATAATTTGGGATCCGGCGATATCGCAGCGTTCTACGTGATTGCCGCCACCTCGGGGGCCGCTCTCGGCGCCGACATGACCTTGATGCCGGCCATGCTCGCCGCCCGCATCGACGGCGATGGCGCGCGGGTTTTTGCGCTTTGGACTTTCCTGCAGAAATCGGCCCTGGCGCTGGGCGCCGGCGTGACGCTGCCGGTCCTGGCGATGGCCGGGTTCACCCCCTCCGAGCCGATCGACTCCAGTGGGCTTGCCGCGCTTTCCGCCACCTATGCCCTCGTGCCCTGCCTTTTGAAGCTGGTCGCCATCGTCACGCTTTATCTCATCTCCGTCAAAGGGAGGCCCGCCCGTGAGAATGTTTAAGGTCGCCGCGGCGCTGACGCTGATCGCCGGTCTTGCAGGCTGCGCGTCGCAGAAGCTTGAGGACTACTCCCGCGAGTCACCGGCCTTGGACCTGCGCGAGTACCTGAACGGTCCGCTGACGGCGACCGGAATTTTCTTCGGCTATTCGGGCCGCGCCGATTTGCGGTTCGTCGTCGATTTGGACGGAACCTGGGACGGAGATACTGGCACCCTTGTCGAGCGGTTCCGCTACAGCGGCGGCACATCCGACGAGAGGATATGGACGCTGCGCTTCTCGGACGATCAGAATTTCACTGGCACGGCGGACGATGTGGTCGGCGAGGCGGTTGGACGGCAAGCTGGAAACGCGGCGACGATGACCTACCAGCTGCGCCTTCCGCGCGGAGACGGCGAGATCGTGGTTACGCTGGAGGACTGGTTCTATCTCCAGGAAGACGGGACCCTGATCAACCGGGCGGAAATGCGGAAGTTCGGATTGCCGGTTGGCGATTTGATCGTGGTTTTTCGCAAGCTGCCGCAATGAGCGCAGTTGCAGGAAAGAGATATTGGCTGGTTGGCGCCAGCGCCGGAATTGGCCGGGCACTGGCTATCGAGCTCGCGCGCGCGGGGGCAACCCTGGTGCTTTCCGCGCGCAGTGCCGATGCCCTTGCCGAGATCAAAAACGCACTCGCGGGTTCGGGCCACAGTGTGATCGCCTGTGACGTGACCGATCCAGCTTCGGTCGAGCAATCCTTCCGCCAGGCCGGTGCCATCGATGGGCTGATTTACTGCGCGGGCACCTACGAGCCCATGTCGGCACGCAACCCGGACGTGGAGGCGCTGACGCGCATGGTCGACGTCAACCTTGCAGGGGCATTGCGGGTACTGGCAGTCGTGGTTCCCGACTTCATCAAGCGGAACGCCGGGCATATCCTGCTCTTCGGGTCGATCTCGGGCTATCGTGG
>DATHZU010000218.1:0-3596 GCA_035458445.1 Thermohalobaculum sp.
TGGGAACTGTATCTGGCCGGCGCCCGGTCGTCGTTCTTGGCAGGCGGCGGAGCGGTCATGCAACTGCAGCTGTCCCCCAGCCGCGATGCGGTGCCGCTGACGCGGGACTACCTGCGGTACGAGGAGGAGCGGCTGGCCGAGCTGGAGACCGACCAGAAGCGCCGCCCGCCGGACATTCGCCGGGCAGGGTAGCGCCGGAACCGGCTGCCACTGGTCCGGCAAAGCCCCTTGCGCCCGCGCCGACTCGGGTCTATATCAGCCTCAACATCGCGGCGGCCTCGCTGGACCAGCGGGACCTCCACCGGGTTACGAGGCGGGCCGCGAGGCCCGTTTTTGATTCGCACCCGGAGGACTACCGCGCCGCATGACTGCTGCCCCTGCCAGTGCCGTCACGACCCTGGTCGCCAAGGCCGCCATCGACCGGCGGCTGGCGGCGATCGTCACGCCGACCATCGAGGGGCTGGGCTTCCAGCTGGTTCGGCTGCGGCTGATGGGCGGCAAGCGGATCACCCTGCAGATCATGGCCGAGCGGGCGGACGGATCGATGGAGGTCGAGGACTGCGCGAAGCTGTCGCGCGCCTTGTCCGCCGTGCTGGATGTCGAGGACCCGATCGAGCACGAATATACGCTGGAAGTCTCGTCGCCCGGCATCGACCGGCCGCTGACCCGGCTCGAGGACTTCGCCCGCTGGGAGGGCTACGAGGCGCGGCTCGAGACCGGCGAGATCATCGACGGGCGCAAGCGCTTCAAGGGCATCCTCGCCGGAATCGAGGGGACCGAGGTTCTGATCGAGGTCGAGCAGGGAACCATCGGCCTGGAGTTCGACTGGATATCCGACGCCAAGCTGGTGCTGACGGACGAGCTGATCGCCGAATCGCTTCGCAACCGCAAGCACGCCTTCGACGAGAGCCAGTTCGACGAGATCGAGGAAGAAGACGACACCACCCACGGGGACGCCACGAACGAGGATACCCCCGCATTGCAGAAGGACGCTTGAGATGGTCAGTGCAAACCGGCTGGAGTTGCTGCAGATCGCCGATGCGGTCGCGCGCGAAAAGCTGATCGAACGCGATCTGGTGCTGGAGGCGATGGAAGACAGCCTCGGCAAGGCGGCGCGCTCGCGCTACGGGGCGGAGTACGACATCCGCGCCTTCATCGACCGCAAGTCGGGCGAAATCTCGATGAGCCGCGCCATGGAGGTTGTGGAAGAGGTCGAGAACCACTTCACCCAGATCAGCCTCGCCGAGGCCCGGCTGAAGAACCCGGAGGCCCAGGTCGGCGACTTCATCACCGACCCGCTGCCGCCGATGGATTTCGGCCGCATCGCCGCCCAGACCGCCAAGCAGGTGATCGTGCAGAAAGTCCGCGAGGCCGAGCGCGAGCGCCAGTACGAGGAATTCAAGGACCGCGTCGGCGAGATCATCAACGGCGTCGTCAAGCGGGTGGAATACGGCAATGTGATCGTCGATCTGGGCCGCGCCGAGGCGATCATCCGCCGCGACCAGCTGATCCCGCGCGAGACTTACCGGGTTGGCGACCGCATCCGCGCCTATATCCGCGATGTCCGCGCCGAGGCGCGGGGGCCGCAGATCTTCCTCAGCCGCACGGCGCCCGAGTTCATGGCCAAGCTGTTCGGCATGGAGGTGCCCGAGATCTATGACGGCATCATCGAGGTAAAGGCGGTGGCCCGCGATCCCGGCTCGCGCGCCAAGATCGGCGTGATCAGCTACGACAGCTCGATCGACCCGGTCGGCGCCTGCGTCGGCATGCGGGGGTCGCGCGTGCAGGCCGTGGTCAACGAGCTTCAGGGCGAGAAGATCGATATCATTCCGTGGAACGGCGATGCCGCGACCTTCATCGTCAACGCGCTGCAGCCCGCCGAGGTCACCAAGGTGGTCATGGACGAGGATGCCCAGCGCATCGAGGTGGTGGTGCCGGACGAGCAGCTGAGCCAGGCCATCGGCCGGCGCGGCCAGAACGTGCGGCTGGCCAGCCAATTGACCGGCTGGGACATCGACATCATGACCGAGGCCGAGGAATCCGAGCGCCGCCAGCAGGAGTTCAACGAGCGCTCGGCGATGTTCATGGAAAACCTGAACGTCGACGAGATGGTGGCCCAGCTTCTGGTTTCGGAAGGGTTCACCTCGCTCGAGGAGGTCGCCTTCGTCGAGCTCGACGAATTGACCATGATCGACGGCTTCGACGAGGAAACCGCCGAGGAGTTGCAGACCCGCGCCCGCGAGAGCCTGGAAGCGGCGAACCAGAAGGCCCTGGCCGAGGCCCGCGAGCTCGGCGCCGAGGACAGCCTGATCGAGTTCGAGGGCCTTACCCCTCAGATGGTCCTCGCACTGGCGAAGGACGGGGTCACCTCGCTGGAGGAATTCGCCAAATGCGCCGACTGGGAGTTGGCGGGCGGCTACACCAGCATCGACGGCAAGCGCGTCAAGGACGACGGCCTGCTGGAAGCCTTCGAGATCACGCTGGAGGAGGCCCAGTACCTGGTCATGAAGGCCCGGGTCGAACTCGGCATCGTCGATCCGGCCGATCTGGTGGCCGCCGAGGAGGAGAATGCCGAGGCCGATGCAGACGGAACCGGCGAAATGGAGGAGGCCGGGCTGGCGTAAGCCCGCCCGGACCTGTATGACCCGGGGCGGTGCGAGGAAACTCCGCGAGGAACCCGAGCGCCGGTGCATCGCCAGTGGCGAGACCGGGCCGATCGAGCGGATGATCCGTTTCGTCCTCGACCCGGGTGGCGCGTTGGTGCCCGATCTGGCGGCGAAGCTTCCGGGACGCGGGGTCTGGCTGACAGCGGACCGGGCGCTGGTCGAGAAGGCGGTGAAGAAGCGGCTGTTCGCGCGCGGCTTTCGCACCGCGGTCCAGGTGCCGGACGATCTGGCGGAACGGCTCGAGGGACTGCTGGCCGCGCGGCTGGTCGAGACCATCGGGCTCGCCCGCAAGGCTGGCCAGGCGGTGACCGGGTTCGAGAAGGTCCGCGCCCGCGTTCGCGGCGGTGCGGCGGGCGCGCTGGTGCAGGCCAGCGACGGCGCCCAGGACGGCAAGGCGAAGCTGGCCCGGCTGGCAGGATCTCTGCCCAGGGTCGAAGTGCTGACGGCCCAGGAATTGGGTTTGGCTTTTGGCCGCGATTTTGCGATACATGCCGCGCTCGACCGGGGCGGCTTCGCGGATCGCGCAGTGTTGGATGCGAACAGGCTCGGCGGGTTGCGCCGCGCGGGTCCTGCGACGGACGAAGCCCCTGCGGGCGACGCAAGGCAAGAGGGACCGGAAACGGTTCCCGGACAAGGTGACGGATGAACGACTCGGATAACGACGACAACAAGATCGGTGGACGCGGTGCAGGACCGCGGGGACCCGGCGGGCGCGGACCCGGCGGGCGTGAATCAGTTCGCCAGAGCTTCAGCCACGGGCGATCCAAGGCCGTTGTCGTCGAGAAGAAGCGCAAGCGGCTATTGACCGCCCCCGAAGGCGCCGCAAAGCCCGGCGCCGCCGCTTCGGTCAGTACGCTGAGTGCAAAGCCGCAGGCACCGGCGGCGGCCAAGCCGGCGCCGCGGGCCGAGGCGCCCGAGGCCAAGGCCGGC
>DATHZU010000219.1:0-3895 GCA_035458445.1 Thermohalobaculum sp.
GTGTTGCTGCCCGAGACCGATGTGGTCGGAGGCGGCCGCGATCACCATCAGTGGACCAGCGTGTTGCACGCCACCTCGGCCATGCGTGCCTACCACCATGTCTATCGCGGCGACTACAGCCCGTCGAAGATCGCCGATTTCCTGATCCTGAACGGGGCCTTTCCGCGCTCGGTCGCTTTCTGCTACCAGCAGATCGGCACGCATCTGGGCCGGCTGGCGCGGACCTATGGCGTGCGCCATGCGTGCCACACCACGACGACGAACATGATCTCGCGACTGGACGACCTCGACATGAACGATGTGTTCGCCGACGGGCTGCACGAGTTCATCGAGAGCCTGCTGGCCACGACCAACCGTCTGCATGGCGAGATCAATTCCGCATATCACCTGTGAGGCCGCTGATGCGCCTGACCATTCGCCACCTGACCGATCATGAATACGACCCGGCGCCCAACCGCATTGCGCTGCGGCTGAAGCTGTTCCCGGCAAAGACCCGCAGCCAGGCCCCCTCCGGCTGGCAGGTTGTGGTCAATGGCCAGGCGGTCGAGCCGATGCTGACCAACGGTTTCGGTGATTTCGAGGCGTTGTGGTTCGCGCCCACCGGAACCACGCAGGTCGAGATGGTCGCCGAAGGCACGGTCACGACCAGCGACACGGCGGGTGTCATCGGGCGGCTGGGGGTGGCGCCGCCCGAGCTGTTCCTGCGCCACACGCCCCTGACCCGCCAGGACGCCGATATCCGCAGCCTGGCCGAGGCGGCCGTGGGCACCGATCCGCTTGCCCGCATGCACGCATTGTCCGCCGCGGTGCACGACGCCATGGTCTACCGCCCCGGTGTCACCGACAGCGGGACCACCGCGGCCCAGGCGCTGGCGCTGGGGGCAGGGGTCTGCCAGGACAAGACGCATCTGCTGATCGCCGCGGCGCGCGCGGCGGGTATTCCGGCGCGCTACGTCGTCGGTTACCTGCACGAAGAATCCGCGCCGCTGGGCGAGACCCACGCTTGGGCCGAGGCGCATCTGGACGGTCTCGGCTGGGTCGGCTTTGACCCGACCCACCAGATTTGCCCGACCGGTTCCTATGTCCGCCTCTGTTCGGGGCTGGATGCCGACGATGCCGCGCCCGTCCGGGGCTCGTTGACCGGTGCGACCGAGGACCGCATGACCGTCTCGGTCAGCGTCGCATATGCGCAGTCGCAGCAGCAGTGACCTCCTACGACATGGTGGCTTGGAATGACCTATTGCATGGCTCTTAACGTCAAGGCCGGTCTGGTGATGCTGGCCGACACCCGCACCAATGCGGGCGTCGACAACATTTCCCGGTTCCGCAAGATGTTCACCTGGGAGGTGCCGGGCGAGCGTGCGATCTGCCTGATGACGGCAGGCAACCTGTCGATCACGCAGGGCGTGGTCACCCGGCTGGACGAGGCGATCGAGCGCGCCTCGGCGGGCGAGAGTGTCGAGACCATCCTGAACGCACCCACAATGTTCCGTATCGCCCAGATCGTCGGCGAGGAGATGGGCGCCATGCAGGATCGCTACCGCAATGCGCTGATCGGGCAGGGTGGCGGTCCGGACGCGACAATTCTGGTCGCCGGGCAGCGGGCTGGCGGAGACCATCGGCTGTTCATGGTCTACTCGGCGGGGAATTTCATCGAGTCGACCGACGACACGCCCTATTTCCAGATCGGCGAGCATAAATACGGCAAGCCCATCCTCGACCGGGTGATCACGCAGGACACGTCGCTGCGCCGCGCGCTGAAGGCGGCCTATGTCTCGATGGATTCGACCCTGCGCTCGAACCTTTCCGTCGGCATGCCGCTGGATCTGGCGGTCATTCCCAGCGGGGAATTCAGGTTCTCGGTCAGGCGCCGGATCGAGGTGGACGACGAGGAATTCAGCACCACCAGCCAGTTGTGGTCCGAAGCACTGCGCGAAGCCTTCGCCTCGATCCCGGAAATCGCCGGATCATAGGGCGGCGCGGCGATTGCCGGGCCCGGCCAAGGGCTGCTAGATCAGGGACTTTCGGCGGGCCGGCCGCTTGACGGCCCGCCTGGCTAACGCAATCGCGAGACCTCCGATGACCGAGAACGGGCTTTCTCCCGACGCACCCGCAGCGGCCAGGGCAGCCTTCGATGCGCTGATGGCGCATCTGCGCCAGCTGTTCGCGCTCGACCGTGTCCGCGATCTGCTTTCCTGGGATCAGGAGACCATGATGCCGCCCCGGGGCGCCGCCGCCCGGGCCGAGCACGCCGCCGCGGTCGAGGCCGCCTGCCACCGCCTGCGGACAGACCCGCGCGTCGCCGAATGGCTGGGGGTTCTCGAGCCGGAGACAACGCATCTCGGCCCCGCTGCCCGGGCGAACCTGCGCGAGGCGCGCCGTATCCACGACCGGGCAATGCGGGTGCCGGAGAGCCTGGCCGCCGCCAGCGCCCATGCCGCCGCCCGTGGCCAGGCGACCTGGTCGAACGCCCGGCGGGCCAACCGTTTCGCCGATTTTGCACCGGTGCTGGCCGAGATCGTCGACCTCAAGCGCCACGAAACCAGATGCCTCGCCGGGCCCGATGCCGGGCCGGATGCGCTCTACGATGCGTTGCTCGACGACTTCGAACCCGGCGCCCGGGTCGCCGAGCTGGCGCCGCTGCTGGCCGGCCTGCGCCCGCGCCTGACATCGCTGCGCCAACGCATCGCCGAGAAGGTCGCCAGCCGCGGCAACGCTCCGGCCGTCCAGCCGATGCCTGCCGAGGCGCAGATGGCGCTGTCGCGGCAACTTTGCCAGATATCGGGTTTCAGCTGGGAATCGGGGCGGCTCGACCTGGCCGAGCATCCGTTTTCGCTGGGCTTCGGCGGCGGAGATGTGCGGATCAGCACCCGCATCCGCGCCGAGGCGCCGTGGGAATCGCTCTACGGCACGATGCACGAGCTTGGCCACGGGCTCTATGACATGGGCATCGGGCGGGAGCTGGATTTCACGCCTGCGGGCCGGTCCGCCTCGATGGGGGTCGATGAATCCCAGTCCCGCCTGTGGGAGAACCAGATCGGCCGCAGCCGCGCCTTCTGCAGCTGGCTGGCCCCACGGATCGCTGCCGGCGGTGGCGGTCCTGCCGACCCGGACCGGCTCTACGCCGCGGTCAACCGCGTCGAGCCGGGATTCATTCGCACCGAGGCCGACGAGGTGCATTACAACCTGCACATCCTGCTGCGGCTCGACATCGAGCGCGCGATCATCGCCGGCGACTTCGGCGTGGACGACCTCGACGCCGAGTGGACCAGCCGCTTCGAACGCGACTTCGGATTCGCGCCGCCGGACGCTGTCAGCGGCGTGCTGCAGGACGTGCACTGGTCCGTCGGCCTGTTCGGCTATTTCCCCACCTATTCGCTTGGCAACATCTACGGCGCTTCCCTCGCCCTGGCCCTGCGCCACGATCTCCCGGACCTCGACGAATACCTCGCCGAAGGAGACCTCGCGCCGGCCCGGGCCTGGCTATGCGACAAGGTCCATCGCCACGGGCGGCTGAAATCCCCGGCTGAAATCATCGAGCAGGCAACCGGCGCGCCGCCCTCGGCCGAGCCGCTGCTGAGCTATCTGGAGGAAAAGTACGGCGAGCTTTATGGGCTGTGAAAAACGTCCGGGCGCGAGCTGATTGAGACCTGTGCGCGGCGACAACCGCCGGGACCCCCCACCTGTCCTCCCCCCTTGCAGGGGGAAGGGACGCCAGATCCGGCGTTGCGGGCGGGCGTCCTCTCCCCCTGGAAGGGGGGTGAGGCAGAGAGGGGGTCCGCCGAGGTGCTGTCGGGTTTGCGGTGGGGCCGGGATTGGGGAATCGCACGAAGGTTTCTGGCTGCTAATTTTTGGATATTCGTTTATTATCAACGGTATAGATATGTGCTCAAGC
>DATHZU010000220.1:0-4463 GCA_035458445.1 Thermohalobaculum sp.
AGCTGGGGCATGGCCAAGGTTCCTGCCGCCGGACGCCCCGATCACCCGTCCTTGCGAATGGTCTCGTTCTTCGGGTCGTAAGGGCTTTCCTCGACGATCTCGGCGTCCCACAGTTCGCGCAGCATGCGCAGCTTCAGTTTCTGACCCGCCCTGGCCAGGCCCGGCTCAACATAGCCGATGCCGATCTGCTTGCCGAAGGCCAACGAGTAGCCGCCCGAGGTCAGGCGGCCGATCTTGCGGCCGTCCAGCACAAGCGCCTCCTTGCCCCAGGGATCGGCGTCAGCGGGCCCGTCGATCAGCACCGTGACGCACGAGGCTCGGATGCCGGTTTCCTCCATCGCCTGCTTGCCCTTGAAGTCCTTCGACATGTCGACAAAGCGGTGCAGGTTGCTCTCGAGCGGAGTCGCATCGCGCCCCAGATCCGAGCCGAAGGCGCGGTAGGACTTCTCCTGCCGCAGCCAGTTCTGGGCGCGGGCGCCGCAGAGTTTCAGCCCGACCGGCTCGCCCGCCTCCATCAGCTTGTCGAACAGGTAGTTCTGCATCTCGATCGGGTGGTGCAGCTCCCATCCCAGCTCGCCCGTATAGGCGACCCGGATCGACATGGTCGGGCACATCTTCAGGTCCAGCTTGCCCGCCGAGAGCCAGGGGAAGCGCTTGTTCGACAGCGCCGTCTCCGGGTCCGCGTCGATGATCAGCGGCCTCAGCACCTCGCGCGACTTCGGGCCGGCCAGGGCCAGCACGCCCCACTGGGTCGAGACGTCCTGAACCTCGATCCAGCCGAACTCATCGCGCTTGGTCTCGGCCATCTTGACCAGATAGTCGTGGTCATAGACCTGCGCCGCGCCGGCGGTGACGCAGTAATAGGCGTCCTCGGCGGTGCGCACGATGGTCAGCTCGGTGCGGATGGTGCCGTGATCGGTCAGCGCATAGGTCAGGTTGGTACGCCCGACGCGGGGCAGCTTGTTGCAGGTCAGCCAGTCGAGGAACGCCGTCGCCCCCGGACCCTTGACCATGTGCTTGGTGAAGGCGGTGGCGTCGAACAGGCCCACCCCCTCGCGCACCGCCTTGGCCTCCGTCTCGGCATACTGCCACCAGCCGCCGCGGCGGAAGCTGCGGGAATCGTGGTCGAAATTCTCCGGCGCATCGACCGGGCCGTAATAGTTCGGCCGCTCCCAGCCATTGACCTGTCCGAACTGGGCGCCCTTCGCCTTGACCCGGTCATAGCAGGGGGCGGTGCGCAGCGGCCGGCAGGCTTCGCGCTCCTCGTCCGGGTGGTGCAGGATGTAGACGTGCTCGTAGCACTCCTCGTTCTTCCGGGCGGCGTATTCCTTGTTGACCCACTTGCCGTAGCGGCGCGGGTCCAGCGACCACATGTCGATCTCGGCCTCGCCCTCGGTCATCAGCTGGGCCAGGTAGTAGCCGGTGCCGCCGGCGGCGGTGATGCCGAAGCTGAAGCCCTCGGCGAACCAGAAGTTGTCGACCCCCGGCGCCGGGCCGACCAGCGGGTTGCCGTCCGGCGTGTAGCAGATCGGGCCGTTGAAGTCGTCCTTCAGGCCGCAATTCTCCGACGAGGGAATGCGGTGGATCATCGACATGTACTCCTCCTCGATCCGGTCGAGATCGAGCGGGAACAGGTCGGCGCGGAAGCTGTCGGGCACGCCGTGGATGAAGCGGGCCGGCGCATTGCGCTCGTAGGGGCCCAGGATCCAGCCGCCGCGCTCCTCGCGCACATACCACTTGGCATCGGCGTCGCGCAGGACGGGATGCTCGGCGTTGGTCTTGCGCCATTCCACCAGCGCCGGGTCGGGCTCGGTGACCACATACTGATGCTCGACCGGGATCGCGGGAATGGTGCAGCCGATCATCGCGGCGGTGCGCAGCGCATGGTTGCCGGTGGCGGTGACCACATGCTCGCAGCGGATCTCGAAGGTCTCCTCGCCCGGCACCAGGTTTCCGCCCTTCTCGACCATCATCCGGCCCTTGACGATCCACTCGCCATTGACGCGCTCGAACGCGTCCACCTGCGCCCTGCGGACGATCTCGACGCCGCGCTGGCGGGCGCCCTTGGCCATGGCCTGGGTCACGTCGGCCGGATTGATGTAGCCGTCGGTCGGGTGATAGATCGCGCCCTTCAGGTCCTCGGTGCGCACCAGCGGCCAGCGGTCCTTGATGTCCTTGGGCGTCAGCCACTCGAAGGGCACGCCCACGGTCTCGGCCACCGAGCCGTACAGCATGTACTCATCCATCCGCGCCTGGGTCTGCGCCATGCGCAGGTTGCCGACCACGCTGAACCCGGCGTTCAGCCCGGTCTCGGCCTCCAGGGTCTTGTAGAACTTCACGCTGTAGTCGTGGATATGCGTGGTGGCATAGCTCATGTTGAACAGCGGCAGCAGGCCGGCCGCATGCCAGGTCGAGCCCGAGGTCAGCTCGTCGCGCTCCAGCAGCACCGTGTCCCAGCCGGCCTTGGCCAAGTGATAGGCGATCCCCGCGCCGACCGCGCCGCCGCCAACAACAACCGCCCGTGCATGCGTCTTCATGATCAGCTCCGTCAGCCGCGAGTTGCGAAAAATTTAGGCGCAATCTGGCGGGAAGCGCAAATGCCCGCTAGGGGGCCAGCGACCTTGCCCCGTCATATCGCGACATCCGGCAGGTGATTTCCCGCGCGCCGCTTTGTATAGTCTAGGTGCGGCCGGCCCGTTCGGACCGATTGGATGGTGGAGATTGCAAAAGTGACAACTTCGGTTTCTCTCCTTGCCGGCGACGTCTTGCGCAACCTCTGGGCCGGAACCCGGCTGGGCCTGGCGCTTCCGGCCGATGAATCCTCCTTCCGTTTCGGCCCCTTGCCGCTGACGCTTGCATGGGTGATGGCGAGCCTCAGCTATGCGGCGGTGCAACTGACATTCATTTGGCCCGTCGGCGCCGTATCGCCCTGGGGAATCGCCTATCTGATGGCGACGTTCTGCAGCGTGCTGATCGCGCTGCATCTGGCCGCCATCCTGATCGGGTGCAGCGGGCAGAGCGCCCGGCTGCAGCTGGTTGCGATCTCGGCCCTGCCCGCGGCCTACATGGCGACACTCGGGCTGATTCTGGGCGTCCAGAACGGGGTCTTGCCGCTCAATGCCAGCATGGCGGTCTATGCGGCGATGGCCATGCCCGCCCTGGCGGCCCTGCGCGGCACCGAGTTCCTCGGCCGCAGCGCCCTGCCGTTCGGCTTCGTCCCGGTCGCCACGATGGCAGGCGCGGCGGCGTTCAGCTGGGTGTTTCTGCAGCCTCTGCCGCTGTTCGAAACCTATGTCGACGCCCAGGCCGAAGAGCCCGGTGAGGCCTGGACGCCGGTCGATGTCGAAGGCGTCTACTACGCGCAGCCCCGGCTGATGGAGGCCGAGCTTTCGAAGCTCCGCCCTGGCGTCGAGGGCAAGCCCGAACTCTTCGCCCTGCTGGCGGCCTGGTATCCGGACGAGAGGGTGTTCCTGCGCGAGGTCGAGGCCGCCGGGACAATTCTGGCCCAGCAATTCGATGCCGCCGGCCGCGTGGTCCGGCTGGCGAATTCGCGCAGCGCGCCCGACCGGTATCCCCTGGCCAACTGGCGCAACCTCGAGACGGCCCTGGCGAAACTGGCCCAGGTGATCAATCCGGACGAGGACGTGTTGCTGCTCTATCTCACCTCGCACGGCTCCAGGAAGCGCCTCTCGGCCGGATACTGGGAGATCGGCACGGACGATCTCGAGGCGCAGATGCTGCAAGCGCTGCTCGACTCCAGCGGCATCGGCAATACCGTGGTCGTGATCTCGGCCTGCGAGTCCGGCTCCTTCGTACCCCTCCTGTCGGCGCCGGACCGCATGATCGTCTCCGCATCGGCGGCCGAGAAGAATTCCTTCGGCTGCGGCGACGCCAGCGAATGGACCTATTTCGGCCGGGCCCTGTTCGCCAATGCGCTCACCTCGACCAGGGATCTGCCTCGGGCCTTCACGATGGCCGAGGCGCTGGTCACGGAATGGGAGAACGCAGAAGGATTCGAGCCCTCCCAGCCCCAGATGGTCCTGGGACCCGCCATCGCGCCGGTGCTCGCACGGCTGGCGGCGGGAGATTGACCGGTTCCGAACCGCCTTGCCCCGCCAATCCGCGTGATCGCCGCCGGCGCTGTCCGGTCTTGTCATGACCGATGGCGGCCCCATCTCAAGCCGGAAGGAGGCCGACATGACCGCATCTTCCTCTCGCCGGATTGTTTTGCGCCTGCTGGGGTCGACTGCCATCGCCCTCGGCCTCGCCCGTCCCGCGGCTGCCGCGCTGTCGCCCACGCCGCCGCAGTCGACCGGGCCGTTCTACCCGCCCCCCGCCGACCGTTTCGCCGATACCGACTGGGACCTGGTCAAGGTCGCCGGCGCGGTGCGCGATGCCGGGGGCGAGATCATGCACCTGGCCGGGCGGGTCGTCGACGGCCGGGGCACGCCGGTGGCCGGGGC
>DATHZU010000221.1:0-2309 GCA_035458445.1 Thermohalobaculum sp.
CCTGCGCCGCAACGTCAGCCAGGAGGACGTGGGCAAGGCCGGGTTCTACCTGCTGTCGGACCTCGCCTCCGGCGTCACCGGCGAGTGCCATCACGTCGACTGCGGCTACCACGTCGTTGGCATGAAGGCCGAGGACGCGCCGGATATCGACGTGGTCAGCCGGGGCTGACAATCTTTTTCAAGCTTGAGAAGGGTGTCAAGTTGCTGAAATCATTTAGTTTCGTCCGTGAGACGAATTGAGGCCTGTGCCCGGCGACAACCGCCGGGACCCCCCACCTGTCCTCCCCCCGTTCAGGTGGGAGGGCCCTCAGCTCCGGCGTCGCGGGCGGGCGTCCTCTCCCCCGGAAAGGGGGAGAGACAGAGAGGGGGTCCGCCGGGGCGCAGCCGGGCAATGCGGTGGGACCGGGATCGGGCAGTCGCGCACGGGTCTCGAATTCCTGACCGCCTTGCTGCAGGATTCTCACTCCAGCCAGATGGGATTGCTCCACGCACGCTTGCCCGCCGCGTCCTGTACAGCAGCGCGGACCCAGCCGCTGCGCTCGAACCGTCCGGCCAGGGGGATCTCCGCCCGGGTGATCCCGTCGCCATGTGCAACATTCGCCGCCGCATCCGCCCCCATGGCGATGATGTGTTCGGCGGGCGAGCATTCGATCACGGCACATCCACCCTCGATCCGGAAATCGTGGATCTCCGGTCCGGTCGAGGCGTAGTAGTGCCCCTCCTTGAGCGCCTCCAGCAAGGATTCGGGCTCGTTCGCCTCGGCCTTGACCATCACCCAGCCGCCGAAATGGTCCGGCCCCCTGAAATGCGCGTCATCGGTGGCGATGGCGCCCAGCCTGTGGCCTTCGCTCAGCAGCGTGTCGAGGACCGAGACGCCGTAGCCCCGATCGCATTCCACATGGCAGCCGTGGTTGTAGATCTCGATGGCGTGGGCGGCGTCGATCAGCCGCGCGTCCTCCGGGGTCATGCCGTTCCATTCCGGGTGGGTCATCGAGACGAAGGCACCGGCCTCGCGGCAGCGGCGCGCCAGTTCCGGGCCGGTCTCGCTGCCTTCATGCACATCCCAGTCGGCCTGCCTGGCCGGCGCGAAGTCCTGCGGCAGGCCGACCGCGAGAATGTGCCAGACCTCGCCGTTCTTCATCCGGTGGGTATGGGTCTCGGCCCCCAGGATCGTGGTGAAGCGGTTGGTGCGGTAATCGCGCGTGTCGGTCACCGGGTAGCCGTAGAGCCCGACGAAATGGTCCGACAGGCAGATGAAGTCGTAGCCCGCATCGGCGTAGCGGCGGCAGACTTCGCCGGGCTCCAGCACGCCGTCGGAGTTGGTGGAGTGGGTGTGCAGGTTGCCGCGGAAGAACTGTCCGGGCTTGGAGAAGGCGGCGTGGCGCATGGATGCGGCTCCGGTTGGGATCGAGCGCGCACCTGACGCCGGATCGCGGGTGATTCGCAATTCCCCGGTTGCGATTTCGCCGGGGGCGATTGCCATGCACGGATATACATCCCCGCCAGCCCGCCCTAGAATTCCCGTTTCGCGCATCCACGGGAAACAGACGCCCCATGGCCGGAGCCAGACCCCAGCGCCGCCTCGCGGCGATCCTTGCCGCCGACGTGGCCGGCTACTCGCGGCTGATGGGCGCCGACGAGGCCGGTACGCTGGCGGCACTGCGAGAGATTTGGGCCGACCCGTTCAATCCCGCCGTCGAGGCCCATCACGGCCGCATCGTCAAGATGATGGGCGACGGCGCACTGGTCGAGTTCGCGAGCGCCGTCGATGCGGTGGAATGCGCTGCCGTGATCCAGCAGGCGATCGCGGAGCATCAGGGAGAGCCGAAGATCCGCTTCCGTATCGGGATCAACCTCGGCGACATCGTCATCGAGGGCGACGACATCTTCGGCGACGGCGTGAACGTGGCTGCGCGGCTCGAGGCGAAGGCGCCCGAGGGCGGCCTGCTGGTCTCGGAGGCGGTGCATGCACAGGTGCGGGGCAAGACCTCGATTGCCTTCGCCGACGCGGGTGCGTTGGAGTTGAAGAACATCGAAACCCCGGTCCGAACCTGGTGCTGGACACCGGACGGCAGCGCGGCGGTGCCGGCGAAGAATTCCGAGGCCGCGGCGCTCCCCTCGATTGCCGTCCTGCCCTTCGCCAATATGTCCGGCGACCCGGAGCAGGAGCATTTCGCCGATGGGCTGGTCGAGGACATCATCACCACATTGTCGAAGCTGGCCGGCCTGCGGGTGATCGCCCGCAATTCCAGTTTCGTCTACAAGGGCCAGGCCGTGGATATCCGCGAGGTGGCGGTTAAGCTGGGGGT